>NZ_JAYEEY010000032.1:0-52897 GCF_035156415.1 Algoriphagus persicinus | reverse complement strand
CCTGATAAAAACTGGTCTAATACTTTCTTCTTGAATGTCGATTCTTGTTCTTTCATACTGCTCTATCTTATAAACTTTAACTTAAATTCAAAGTCTTAGACAGAGTTTAGATTACAGTCTCCATGTAGCACAAAAAAATGGCGGATTGGATGTCCTCAAGCCGCCATTTTTTCAATGCTTATTTATTTGAAAAGAGTTAGAGTTCAAACTCTTGGATCTAAGCTCTAAACTTTTGGATCTAATTTCTTAATTCTAATTTCTTGTTTTTTCACCTCAAGCATTCAAACTGCTTTCCACGCTGATTTCTAAATCTAATACTTTCGATATTGGACAATTTTCCTTAGCATGTTTGACCAATTCATCGAATTTGTCCTGAGCAATTCCTTGAACTTTTGCCTTAAGCACCAAATGTGATTTTTTTAGTGTGCCTTCCTCAAAAGTGATATTTGCAGTCACATCAAGCTCATCAGCTGTGAAGCCTGCCTCTTGTAAATTGAAACTCAATTTCATTGCAAAACATCCTGAATGTGCCGCTGCGATCAATTCTTCAGGATTTGTACCTACGCCATTTTCAAATCTAGATCCAAACGAATATTGGGTTTTGTCCAAAACGGTGCTTTGTGTAGACAGATGTCCTTTGCCATCTTTACCTGTTCCTTGCCATACGGCGGTTGCTTTTCTGATCATGGTTAAACTATTTAGGATTAAAAGTTATAGCAATGAAAGGAGAATACTGCTGGGAAAGTTCATTGAAGAACCGCAAAATCTCATTTTTCCATCTCTTCTAATATTGGAGTTTGAGGAGGGTTTTCAAGGACTTTCTTTCCTGACAATTGCTCAAATACCTCGAGATACTGGTCTGTGACATAATCCCAATTATACCGCTGAATCAAACCTTCACGGGCTGTTTCTCTGAAATAGGCCATCCTTTTCTGGCTACTTTCAGCGGCCTCCACGATGTCTTTCACCGACTCAGTGGATTTTTTGAAATACCATCCATGCTTGCCGTTTTGAAGCATTTCTTGATTGAATGGAGTGTCCAAAGCTAAGATAGCACAGCCAAATCCAAGTGCCTTGAGCATGGCCGGATTGGTTCCTCCATATTCATGTCCATGAAAATAGGCATAGCAGTGAGAGTACCACGCTGCCAGTTCATTGGGATCAGTGATATAGCCCAAAAACAACACACGTTCATCTTCTATTTCCTTAAGTATAGTTGCGTAATCATCATCAAAAGGCACATCTCCGACTATGACTAGCTTACGCTGGCTATCTGATTTCAAGAATCCTTCAATAATCAGATCGGCATTATTATCTGGAATCAGGCGCCCTACGATCAGAAAATAATCATGGGATTGGAAGCCCCATTTCTCGATGGGGGTAGGATCTACATCAGCAACGGGATTGGCACCGTAAGCGATGACTTTTGAATCTGCATCGAACAATTCCTTATACACACGCTGCATTTCATCGGAATCGTTGATCAGCTGGTCGTAATATTTCGTGGCCATTTTAGAAGCCCAGAAAAAGTATTTAGAGGCGATCCCATGCCATTTTGGTCTCAACCACTCCAAGCCATCTACGTTTATCACAGTTTTTTTCCTAAACAATCTTGCAATCAATCCGAAGGGGCCATTTGCACTGTTCACTACGAAAATCACATCTATGTCTGAGAAACAGGCATGCACCATAGAAAAGAAACTATGGGAGAGTTGGGTTAATTTTTTGGATTCAATTGCTGGAGTATAAATGCATTCAATGCCATTTACATAGCGAGGTTTTACTGGAAAAAGAGCCCGGTGATTATAAACACGGATATGTACGCCTTTTTTCACCAGACGTTCGCCCAATTCTCTAATCATCGTGTCATATCCTCCGTACACGTACGGATACCCTTTTGCACCCATTATGGCTACCTTCAATTTTTTCTTAGCTGCTGCCATAAATGGTATTTAATGTTTTCCTTAAAACTCTGCAAACTAAACTCCTTCAATACCCGATCTCTACCAGCAGCACCAAACTTATCCCTAAGTTCTTCATCCAAAATTAACTTAAATAATGCATTTACTCCTTGATCCAGATCGTTGATTGGAATTAAGTATCCAGTTTTGCCCTCCAGTACCATTTCAGATGCTCCTCCAGAGCGTGTTGCCACCACAGGACATGATGCAGCCATAGCTTCTAATATAACTGTAGGCAATGAATCAGGCAAAATGGAAGGCAGAACGAAAATATCTGTCATTTGGAGAATAGATCCGATATCCTCTCTAAAACCAAGATTCGTAACACAATTTTCAAGCCGATTGTTGCTGATGAATTCTCTGATTTCAATCTCTAAATTCTCATAGCCGGGAAATGGATCACCTACCAATAAAAAGTGACAATGTGGATAAGTAGCTGTGATACGTTTCGCCAGTTCGAGAAAGAATAGCTGGCCTTTTCCTGGATTGATCCTGCCCACCATGGTTATTACTACCTTATTCTCATCTATACCGAGTTCTAGCGTATTTTTTTCCCCTTTACGAAGAAATTTATCATAGGGAATTCCATTGTGTATGACTGTAGGCTTAGATTTTTCTAACCGATCTTTCCAGTGGTCCCTTACTGCTTCCGATACCACAATGGGGGCGGGTGTAGTTCTGTCCAATAGCCTACCCAGAAGTTTTACCAAAGGTGGCGGTCCCAGGAGAATTTCATGTATATGCCATACATGGGGCAGTTTATTCCACTTTGCCCATTGGGCACCCACTAGCACTGCCAGGGTATTTGAATACACCAGATCAAATTTGTATTCTTGGTGAAGTTTATCCAGAAACCTGTAGGCCTGATAATTTTTCCTTAACCTGTTTAAAATACCGGAAAAGGTCACATACTTTCTACGTAAAATTCCCAGATTCTGGATCTTCACAGCAATTCCAAGTTCCAAAAAATGAGTTTCTAGCGGACCTGACTCGGACATGACCACTACAGGAGTAAGTCCTGCCTCTTTGTAAGTTTTTACTACCTCTATCAGAATTCTGGAAGAACCATACCGGTCTGACGAACTATTGAGAAAAAGTACTGTCAATTGGATCGCGATTGTTAAAGCCTCAGGATTACATCATGAAATCCCTCAATAAATTTCTGGGCTGAAAATTTCTTGGATTGCGCATTTCCATTTTTTATCATGGAAGCAACCTTTCGATTATCAGCGCTCAAAAGTATCATTTTTTCTGTCAAATCTTGTTGATTGCCAGTTTGGAAGGAAAGACCAGCTTCCCCGGCAACCTCCATCAAAGCTGGCTGATCTGAATGGATCACTGGCACACCAAATGCCATCGCTTCTACGATAGGAATACCGAACCCTTCATTTTCTGAGGGGAAAATATACCCATACGCGCCTTCATATAAGGCTTTTACCTGTGCATCACTTATATAACCGGGCAATACGATTTTGTCGTTGAGATGAAGTTCGGAAACCAGTCTATCAACCACGGGTTTATCATTCATCTGAACACTTTGCCCAGCACCTCCTGCCAATACCAACTTGAAATCTGAATTAGTTTTCTTCAAAAAATCGGCAAAAGCCCGAATGAGTAAAGGCAGATTTTTTCGTTTATCAAAAGTACCAATATGCAGAAAATACTGATGTTTTAGAAGACCGTTATTTCCCAAAAATGCAGTATCAACCCCTTCTAAAAGCATTTTTGGAGCTTGGTGGATTACAGTCATCGGATATATCTTCTTCAAATATTTGTAAAGGGATTTTCGGGAATATTCGGTAGTGGTGATGATTTCGGTGTCTTCCTTTAGGCCTTTTTTGATCAGGTTGAGAAAGTACTTTCTCCACCATTTGGGATAATTCTGTGGCATTTGCCAGAAGAATGCATCATGTATGACAGTCAGCCTACGACAGGGCAAACTCGCAGCTGGAGAAACAAAATCAGGACAAATTAAGACATCCGGCTGATGTTTTTTTACCAAATCGGGTAACTGAAACTCCTTCCACCGAAAATAATCTAGGTGATAATTCAATCGCTGGATTTTTGATTGTGGCACTTTGTAAGACTTGTCGGCACTTTGGGTGCTGGGGTCATGGGAAAAAATCCAAATTATATCAGGGTGTGGATAAGTCAGCGCAGCATTTGCCAACTCCGTCATATAGGTCTTGATACCTGTAGTGGCGACATTTAGATATTGTAGATCGAGGAGTACTTTCAAAATTCAGTCTTTACTTCAAAGATATGAGGTTTCACTACTTCTCCTAAAAAACCTTGCCAAGTCTTGAAAGAAGGATTTTATAAAAAATAGGTGATTAAATCAATAGTGAGGCTCTTCAATACCCCATGTAGTTTTCTCCTTTAAACGGACTATCACTTCCAGGTCATCGGCAAAAATAGTAGTCATATTGCCAATTTTGGAAAGTAATTTGAACATTAAGTAAGGAGGCTTAAGGTTATAGACCTTGTATTTGTACGGATTCACCTCCACATCAAAGTCAGGAGACAAAGTGTTAAAATATTTTTGTATTTCGTTCGCTGAATATTCCTTCCAGTGATGGCCGTAGGTAACTTTAGAGAAAATATCATCTACCGAAATTCCGATGGACTTTAGGAACATTGTATTTTTAAAATTCCTTACCAAACTAGGCAGAGCAAAAGCATTTGGTGTAGATATGTAGATTATCCCTCCAGGCTTTAAAATCTGATAAATCCTTTTCCAGAAATGAATAGGATTGAAAGTGATATGTTCAAGAATTTCAGTAAAAACTATCAAATCATATTCATCAAAAATTTCAGCAAATCGATTTAGTTTAGAAAGGTCATTTTCAATTATGGGGTGTAATTTATGCTTTTCCCCTCTTTTCCTAACAAAATCCAATTCCCAGAATTCAGTCACATCCATCGCGTCGACCTGAAATCCTCTACTCGAAAGCAAAATTGAAGTATGAAGGTAGTGGCACCCAATTTCTAAAACTTTAAAATTAGTCTGGGGATGAGGGGGGGGGGGTAAATGGTACAGGAATTGGTCACATCTTTTAAACCTATGTTTGTGAAATTCAAAGTAATCCTTTTCACTTGAAGGGGTATTATTTGCATTCTCGATTTCATTTTCGAGTATTTCAAATTTATCCATAATTATTTTTTCCTAAAGTAAAAGCATGCCTGATCACCGATATGCTGCTCATTGTAATCCTTAGCTTTGGCTTTAAACCTATCTAGTTCTTCTTTTGTAAACTCTTCTTCAATTGCTGTTCCCACAAATGACTTCCCTCTCTTGTATAATTCTGTCCCCCAAAACTGGCTATATAAACTATCAAATTCTATTTTGAAAAGCTCCAAATTAAATTTTTCGGCTAAAATGTGCATTGATTGAGTATTTGGAATAAAAATGTGTCTAGGTGCATCAAGCTGAAACCAGAATTCCCTTTCTTCCAGCCACACTTTTCCATCAGTGACCGGGACTCGAATCAAAACTTCACCTCCAGGATTTAATATTTGAACGAGCTTTTTAAAAAGTTCACTTGGATGAGGTATATGTTCAAATGAATGATGAAACATCACCAGATCATACTTTTGATCGATTTGAAAAAAGTCTTTTTTGATTAATTGAAACCCTTTCGAATCATCCAAAAGTGTCAAAAATGGATCATACCCATGGAGATTTTTGAATCCGCAATAGGAGAGCTCGGCAAGTAATTGTCCATTTCCACAGCCAACATCCGCTATTCTACTGGTTTCATTGACGTTGAGATTATAAATCCAATTAAAATAATTCGGAGGCCTTAGTGATAAGCCAGCCTGGTATAATTTAAATCTTGCTCTTTTCAAAGCTCTTAAAATTCCTTTGCTGGGCTGATAGCTGTCAAATGAATAATATTTGTCAGGATAGTATTCTCCTAAATTATCGGGAATATTAATCAGAAAGAGACCCTTACATTGTCCACATTCCAAGTATTCGAAGGTGTTATTGAGACCAAACATTCTCTCTTTCGCTTGGAAAGACATTAATTGCGTTGATCCACATACTTCACAGTTATTCATCGAGCAATATTGAGGGAAATCGAAACCACAAAACTATAACTTAAAAATTGCCAATTGCACGAGGTATTTGATAATCCTCCACTAACTTTTGGAAGTGATGAACTGATCACCAAGTTCTATTTTCTGCATACAAGCCATTGATTTACCTGAAAAGCATTCTGGATTAGTCTATTGAGTTTTTTCTTCAAGGGCATTTTGTAGCTGATTAGATTACTGAATTTCTCTCCCAGATTGTGTGTAAAGTGATCGTTCACTTTCAATCCTTGCGATTCGCATAGCTCTCGAAGCAGTTTTTTGGGAAAAATAAAGGTATGCTCAAGCCCATCAATCACATCTGGAACATTCAATCGTAATAATTTCGACCAGCGATGAAAGCGATATAGATTACTGGACATATTTGGGGTTCCTATTGCCAAATATCCTTCTGGTTTTAGGATTCGCTTCATTTCTGAGATATAAGCTTTTGGATCTAGTACATGCTCAATCACATGGGATATGTGTATAAAGTCAAAATAGTTATCCGGATAGCTAGCATTCCAAATATCACCCTGAAATGTCTCAACCGTAAAATGTTCCTTCACAAATTTCAATGCTCCGGTGTCAAATTCTGTAGCATATAATTCACAGTTCAGTTGATTAGCATAGGCTAGTNAATATCACCCTGAAATGTCTCAACCGTAAAATGTTCCTTCACAAATTTCAATGCTCCGGTGTCAAATTCTGTAGCATATAATTCACAGTTCAGTTGATTAGCATAGGCTAGTCCCAAACCCAATCCACAACCAATATCTAGAAACTTAGCCCCCCCCCTTAATGTTTTAAGAAATCTAACCTCCTTTTTTATTTCGACCTCATTTAGTCCTGCTATGCGATGAAAATGATTGAGAATAAGATTCTTATAATCAATGGCTTCATAATGATCCTTCTCGTAATAATTGGTGTAATAATCAGCCAGTTCCTGGCGATCAGCCATAGGATTGGCGAACACCAATTTGCACTTCAAACATTGAACTCTCGATATATGGGGTCCTTTTCTTTGTGTATCTATCGCAAATCCCCTGAGGCTTTCAGATCCACAGATAGGACAGTTTCTATATAAAATCATACAATTAAATTACTATTTCATTGTGGTTGCCCTCCAATTGGATTCTTGAATATTCCCGTACACTCAGACCAACCATCCACCAGGAAATCCATGAAACGTAGGTATAGATTTCTACATTGGCGGTAAACAATGGAAGCAGTAATCCTGCTTTCACAGTACCGGCTACAAAGGCCATCCGGGCGAGATTCAGATTGTCTGAATTTTTAAACACATAGATAGAATTGCGTATTCCTGTGAATAGTGTACCAATGTATAAGATCATACCTATCCAGCCTAATTGTACGCCGTAGATCAAAAACTGATTTTCTCCACCTACGCGCAGCTCATCGCTCACACTCCCAAAATTTCCACTCATAGCCAGACCGATTCCCAGTGGATTGGCAATCATGGAATCCAATGCCATCACCCATTCTACCACATGCCCTATACTGGAGGTATCAGCAAGAGTAAGGGTATCCACTACAAAGAAGTAAAAGTCCTCCGAAGCAAAAAAGAGCACATAAATCACAAACAACAACAAACTTAAGAAGCCAAAGCCAATCAATTTATACAGCTTAAAAACCAAGGCAATAAAAAATATCATAAGGAAAAACGCCACAAATGAAGCTCTGGAAGAAGCAAAGACAAGGCTTCCGATACAGCATAGCATCACCAGCAGATACTTCCATTGATGGGCCCTCTCCGTAGTCAAAAACCAAATAAGTCCAGCTGAAAACCCCATTAATACTGAGCTTGCCAGTTCAAGTGGGTCAGAGAAGAAACTACCGAGTCGCTTCATGGCATTGGTAGTCTCAAAAGTCCAAGTGAGATTATAATTACCCTGCGGCTCAATAGAATTGATCACCTCATTGAATAAGGCATAGCCGGTAAATTGCTGTAAGTGAGCATTTAGTAGGTAGTTTTCCACCAGATTCACCAGAAACGCGCTGATAGCTATTACAAATATGATCTGAAATAGGCGCTTCAGCTCCAAATCACCAAACTGTGTGTTCCTGCCCAGTAAATAAACCAAGCTCGGGATCAATATACTCTTGAAGTATAGTGATTTGTTGATAAAACTTGCCTGACCTATAGGAAGAAAAAGAAATAGCACTGATAGGCCTATAAAAGCCAACATAAACCAATCGGTGGATTGAAGGCGGAATGGATAGTTAACCAGTTTTTTTTGGTAAATAACAAAAACCAAACCTGCAATAAGCACAATTACTTCTTTGCTGATCTGAAATAAACTGACAATAAGCGGTGATCTGGTAGCCAAAAAAGTCACACTGAGTGAAGAGATATAAAAGGGGAGAAAAGCAGCTAGAAAGAAGATAAAATAGGTCCATTTTCCTTTGAAAACCATTTGCTGAACTGTCCAGAGAAATCCAGCAGCTACAGTAAATGCAATTAGTAGGAAAAATATCAATGCCATAGTTCTGCTTTTTGGAGGGGTAAGGTCCAACCATCTTTGATTCCTCTGGCTACTGCTTTTAACTTTTGAAATCTACCTCGGACACAAAAATAGCCCATCCAAAGGGAAAATCGGGCAAGATGATACGAGGCAGCAAATAGTAGCTGAGGTGCATTTGACTGGGTTCGAATCAAGTAGAATTGATTCCGAACATGATAGTAAAATACCGTAGCACTCAAGGTTCCTTCGGCATGTTCTTTCTTGGAAGATGCCCCAGCCTCATGATAAATCATGGCATCAGCTGCCAATTCAATTTTAAAACCCTTTTCCCGAAAGCGTAAGGACCATTCTACATCTTCGAAGTAGGCAAAGTATCCCTCATTAAGTAAGCCTGCATCAAGTAGGGCTTTTCTAGCGATCATCATACAACAGCCAGTAGCCCAATCCAATTTTCGATCCTCTGCCTGATATTCTATAGCGTATTTTCTATCCCCACGCGTGATAGCCCTGCACAAAAATTGATTCCATTTTCCACCGGCACTCCATATTTTTTCCCGATCATGAAGGAAGAAAATTAACGGCTGTACTACTCCAAGCTGAGGATTTCCCATGAATTTCCGAATCATCTGACCCAAAAAATCCGGCTCCACCAACGTATCATTATTCAATAACATCACATAGGAGTAACCATCTTTTAAGGCTTTCCTGATACCAACATTGTTTCCACCAGCAAATCCTAGGTTGGATTTATTTTGGATTAAATCAATTTCAACGAATTCAGCTTTCAACTTTTGTCCTTCCTGATTTCCGGAAGCATTATCCACTAAAATGACTTTGAAGTCAGGGAATTCGACCATTCTGAGTGACCTGAGGCAATCAGCAGAAAAAGCATACCCATTCCAATTCACCAGAATAATCGCGACAGATGGATCAGGAGTAAAAACCATGGAAAAGTTTACGATTTTGCTTATACAAAAGTACCATGCAGATAATATAGGCTACAATTTCTGTGGAAAGAATACCCAAACAAAGTCCAATTCCGCCAAAATAATAGGTTAAAATAGTGGCCACAACGATCATGTACAGGCACATCATCCAGCTGGCTTTAAACAGCAGTTGCTTTAGATCTGCCACCAACATCATGGTAATATTCGGGATGTTCAGACAAGAAAGAAATAAAAGGGGAGACAAAAGCTGCAAATAAGTGACAGATTCACTCAATTCCGATCTGGACAACACACGTATTACCCAAGGCGCAGCAAGGTAAGTTAAGGTAGCGATCACCGCTCCTCCGAGCAGCACTCTTATATAGACTAGTTTCAAAAACCTATAGAAAGAGCGGTCATCTTTCTTATAAAGTTTGGAAGCATTCGGAAAGATCGCTTGTATAATCATAGCTGGAAAAAGACGCAATACCATGACTACCCGCTCCGCCAAACTGTACATCCCCAGTGTTTCGGCTCCCGCAAAAAAGCTCAAAATAATAAGGCCTCCATTAATAGATACATGACTAGCGAGATTACTAAGAAAGAATAATACATTTTCCTTTAGGCTGAACCAAATTGCTAAAAACTGTGGTCTATAGAATCGAATTTGTAAGAACGAATGGATATAAGCCAGCAAAAATAGGTTGATTAACAAACCGGAAAATCCCATCATAAAATTCACCCATTTGCTCAGTTCGGGACTGTGGATAAACAATACTATGCCCATCAGGAAAAGTAATTTGCTGAATATGTTGGCAATGCTGACCAGCTTCATTTTTTCCATCCCTTGGAAAAACCACAGGGGTAAAGTGGCCTCAGAAAATAGCAACAGCACTGAATAAACGAGAATCACCGCATACTCCTTAAAAAGATTTAGTCCAAACACGCCTACCAGAATCATAAAGGTGGCAAGAAAGGCAAGCAGAAGTTTGGCTGAAAAAATATTGGAGAGCAGGTGGGAAAGTGCCGTCTTATCATTCTGGTTGACAGCAACCTCCCGAGGAGCACTCAGGTTGTAACCAAAGCCCACCATGATATTCAAGAGAACGATGACAGAGAGAGACAAATTTACCAGCCCAAATTGATCTACTCCAATTCCCTGGATCAGAAGTGGCATAGAAATGATGGAAATCAGCACATTAGATGACTGAATAATCGCCAGAAACAAAAAATTCTGAATTGATTTATTCTTGATAATGTCGCTGATAGGAATAAGACCGAGTTTTTCTAGCATGCGAGCTTATCGTTTAGCTTTCCCGCACATGCTTCTGATATAATCGGCGGAAATAAAGTGCTAATAGTGTAAGCAAGCCCGCGACTATACATCCCAAAACCATTCCTTTCACTAAACGAATTTCTGATCTTTCCAGAGGGAATCTTGGTGAATCGATGATCTGAATCAAGGGAGAATTATTCCGATGATTGACTTTGGCGATTTCCAGATTTTTAACCACTTCTTCATATACTGCGCCTGTAGCTTGCACATCAATTTGCTTCTTGCGCGTATCTATTGTAGCCGAGGAAAGAAGAGGATTTGCATTGGGGACCCGATCAGTTGCAGAGGCAAAAGCCCCTATGCTCTCATCCAGTAGTTTGCGTACGCTATCCGCTTGAGATTGAAGGATTGCCAGATTCTCACTGGTTTTTTTTGTCTTAGTTTCCCTGTAAAATTCATTTACATTTTCAACTAATCGCTCATTTAATACTTTAGCATAAGCTTCATCTTTTGATAAAACCGACACTTGGATGATTGTCAATTTCCGATCCGGTTTAGCGACAGATAGTTGATTTTCACGTACCAGTTGGGCTACCTCCTTGACCACCGAATCCTGGGATACAGTAAAGCTTTCTCTGGGTATTGAGAAATCCATCACATCAATATCCACCTTAGACTCCCATTTTTTAACGATTTTCTCAAATTCAATAAAGCGGTCTATCAGCAATTGATTCTCGTCAAAAGGACTCAACAAGGTCTCATCAAGCATGCGGTCAGATCGGTAGAGCTCCATGATATTGTCACCTTGAAAAAGTCCACTTGTGCCACCCATTGAGCCCAGATTTACACCTACCAATGAAGCTAAGCCTGACATTTGCCCCATACCTCCTGAATCCCCATCTTCCAGTACAAAAGAAGTGGTGGCAATGAAAACGGGCTTTTTGAAGATGGAAACCAAAGCTCCCAAACCTATGCCCAGCAGGCCGGCTAAAAGCAGAATTTTCCATTTGGAAATGAAATAAGCAATCCACTCAGAGAAGTTTTGAATGACTTCTTTGATCGTAAACTGATTATCTGTAAAGTGCTTGGATCCTGACATTACCAGTTGATTTGAGACATAACCAAGCCCAAGGTCGCTAATCCGGTAGTTATTCCCACCACTTCACCTAATCGTAGCGGTACTCTTGGTCCTTTGGTTGGTACTATGACTTCTGCTCCAGGTTCCACCGGCGGATAATTTCTGATGCCTAGAAATCCCTTGGTTCGTTTTACCGCTCCATTAGCATAGACCACGTAGGTTTGCTTTCTATTAGCGCGACGCTCAAAACCACCCGCCCCATTGATATAATGCTTCAAGGTGCGTCCGGACTCATGCCGCAGGGTAGTTGGATATACTACATCTCCTCGCATTCTCACAGTCTGAAACAATTTGGGAACGGATAGAATATCTCCTTCTTCCAGTAGAATATCATCTTCGGAGCCGGGATTTAGCAGGATTTCTTCTAGGTTGATTGCGACTGCTTCGGTTTCTTTTAGCTTCACTGCAAAGCCGGGCGTTTCAGCGGCTATTTGATCCAAAGATGCCTTTTTTGATTGTGCCAATTGATTCTCAACTGGAGACACAGCTTTTGGGGAGTCACTTAATAAGCGCTGAAGTAACTCTGCCTGTGCCTCTGAATTGCTTGGGTCTTCGGCAAGTTTCATCCGTAAACCTTCCAAATTTCTCTGACGACGAAGTTGCTCCGATTCAGTATTGAAAAATTCAGTTCGACGAATTAATGTAGCTCCTTTAGCATAGGCAAATTGATTGAGCCCTCCGGCACGTTTGATCAAATCAGATATTCGCTCTCCACTGCTGCGGATGGCAAATATCCCAGGCGAATTCACTTGACCCTCCACAGCAGTCAATTTCTGCATGGTGAAACTTGCCCTTTTTCTTACAATAACCTGGTCAAATGCCACAAGAGTGGGAGAATTTGGATTATAGCTTAAGTCTGGATTTACCTGAGTAGGAATGATATCCGCCAAGGTTCCCAAGTCAGAATCTTCCAGTCTTCTGGCTATTTCTATATCCTGAGAGTTAGCAGATTCCTGAAAACCGCCAGCCATTACAATCAGATCTTCCACCTTCAACCCAGCGGAATAAGGATAAACCCCCGGCCTCTTCACTTCACCTAGAATCTGTACATATTGCTCATTATTGATATCATAAATACTCGCTATTCGGACTACATCTTCTCGCCGAAGCGGAATATCAGGGCTAGTTCCATCCAAAACACTCTGTAGATTCAATTGAATCATTTCTGTGCTCAGGTCATCTTTGGTGCGCAATACACTTGCTTGGGTGGTGTAGGCATCCCCTCGAAGCCCTTCTGCATTTTTTACCAACTGGGAAAGTGTAAGACCTTCGGTCAAAGCAAATGTACCTTCCCTATATACTGCGCCTTTGATCTGAACTCGGTTAGAATAACGATCCAGAATTCGCTGAACAGTGATTTCATCTCCTCCTTTGAGGATGAACATATCAAATTGATTATGATAAACATCCGACACAGAGCGTTGATTTCCGGTGATTCGGGAAATGGCTACTCGATCTTTAAATGCCTGATCAGTAAATCCCCCTGCATAGTGCAATAGGTTGGAGAACGTATCGTTTTCTGCTACTTCAAAAATCATCGCACGCTTTACTTCACCTTTGATTTTCACATGGGAAAGATAGGGAGGGACCAAGATAACATCTTGATCCTGAAGCTTCAGGTCAAGAAGGGCCGTACCATTAATCAGTAAATCATAGACATCAATCTCCGCGATTTGCTTATTATTTCTTACCAGCTTGATTTTTCGCATGGAGCCATTTTCATTGGGGCCACCTGCTGCATATAAGGCATTGAAGACTGTAGAAAATGCGCTAAGCGTAAATGTACCGGGAAGTAGGACTTCACCCAGGATGTTCACTTTTATCGTCCCTACATTTCCTAAAGTCACCTGGAGAAAAGTGTTGGGATTGTTCCCGAGAAGTCCAGAATAATACTTCCCAATTCTATTTTTCAGAATTCCGGTAGCTTCCTCTATGGACTTACCAGACACGAACACAGGCCCAATATTATCCAACAAAACGAATCCATCTGGGTTGACTGTGGCTTCATAATATTGCTCGGATTGCCCGTAGATATCTACGTATATCAAGTCTCCAGAGCCAAGGATATAGCTTTTGGGAGTGGCTTGATTCATACTTGGCTCAAAGCTTAAGCGTCGGTTCCGCTGATAAAAAAGTGAGGAACCAAATATTTCATTCCCATCGGGCTTTTTGGAAGAAAGGTCGGATAGCTGAAACATACCAAGGGTAATTTCATCCATATCCACCTGCTCACGTGCATCCCGCTTTGAAAGTTTGGTGCTACGGCCAGTGTCTGCTTCATCTCCGTCAATTCTCGCTCTCATCTTTGCTACCTCGCTTAGAGGCATTCCCTGTATTTCAAGGGCTTTGAGAAACTCTGATTTGGTGAGTCCGGCATCATAGGCTCGGTCTAGTAAATTCTGAATTTGTTCATCGGAAAGTGCATCGACTTTGATTTTACCAGCCTCGTTTATTTCCTGTGCGGAAGTTTGAGGAATAGTGAGCCCTAAAAAGGCTAGAAACACGAAAAAGTAATAGAATCGTTTAATTGAAATCATATAGAAAATGTAGTCCCAGGTGAATCAAGAACAAATATGGAGATTAAAAATCCATGAATTTCTTAATTCTACCAAATATAGTTCCAAAAACCTGAGTTCTCATGCTCTCTCGACGATACTCACTACGTACAATTCGTATTCGTATCTATTCTGCTCATGTTAGATAATGTTAGTTTTCATAGTCAGGAAGTTTAGATTAGATTTATAGAATCTTTTTTTTTCATTCCAATCCAACAAAAACTTAATGAATCCCTTAGCTCTAGAACTTAAAACCAAGAAATCCTCACTATTAGAATTTTCCATTACCACCAAGAATGTGCTTCAGTTCTTGCAGTACATGACTTCAGATACTACCTACGCTGGAGATTATCGTATATCAAAACAGAAAAATGATGGTATAGAGAAGTTTTTGAGACCCATAAATACAAAGTTGTATATCGCAGATCCAGAAAGTTTTCAAGTAAATTTTGATAAACTGATTAAAGTTCTAGAACGGATTAAAACTCGAAATCTAAGTTTTTCAGATGAGGATCTTTTGATAATAGACTCCGTGATTTATACCATTCAGCAGTCCATAGGTGCTGGATTTGACTTACTTGTAGCAAGTAATAGCTCTAGAAAACATGTTGGAAATAGATTTGAGGAATTAGTTCGCTGTGTTTTCAGTGAAATTGGTATTGAGCACAAACACACCGTACTACAAATTCCTTACGAAGCAGAGTCTTGGAAGAAAGTATATAAATGTGAAAATGATTTGATTTTATCTCCTTATTCGAAGGTAAGATCTACAGGTAGTTCTTTAGATGAAAGAGAAATAGTTGTTTCTGTAAAAACAACGTCAAAAGACCGAATGGGGAAGATGTTTATTGACAAGATGTTACTAGAAAGATTTGTAAATCATCCTCAAAAAGTCATTGGGATATTTTTAAATGATGTTCAGAGGAAAGAAGAGCACGCCGTATCATTTACTCTTGTTTCAGGCCTCTTTATGGTTTATACTCAGTTTTTAACTCCTTTAGAAGGAATATATTATTTAGATCCACCTCCAAATGCATTGAAAAAACCGCTTAGTAATCACATGGGTACATTTTCGCAGCTTATCACGGAAGACGTTTTCAGATTATTGGCTTCGTAATTTTTTCCTTCGAGAATTGGAATCCGAAGTATCCTTTTCGCTATGAATTCTCTTGATGTGGTCACCATCGAGGATTCTCTTTTTGATATTTTGACAATACTCTTCATTTAACTCTGTCCCAAGCCATTTTCTACTATAAGCCTCTGCCACTGCAAATGTAGTACCTGACCCGCCAAAAGGATCAACAACCAAATCTCCAGCTCTGCTTGATGAAAGAATCACCTTTCTTAAAAGTTCCACAGGTTTTTGGGTCGGATGTTCATATCGTTCCCAAGAACTGTTTGAAATAGTTGGGATCTCGAAAACATCCTTGGGTTTGGCTCCCAATGGATTAGGTTCCCATACGTATTCATTTGTTTTCTTACCATTTGCATATTGAGATGTCTCTGCCTGAGCACGTTTTGGGTATTTCAATGTGTGCTCATTGTATGGAATTCTTACTTCATCATTATTAAAATAAAAGTCCTTTGTTTTGCGTAAATGCAAAATACTTTCGTGAGATCTACCCCAATCATTTCCAAGATTAGCTTTGTTCCTATAGTACCATACTAGCCACTTACATCCTTTGAATAAATCAGAACTTATCCATTTAATATCAGCTAATATTTCTGAGAACCCGCATATATAGATGGATCCACTTTTATTAAGGACTCTATGTGATTCTTTGATCCATTGAAAGCTCCATTCTAAATATTCCTGTTGAGAAGAAAAACAATCCCATTTAGCTTTTTTAATATTATATGGAGGATCAGCAAATATTAAATCCACGCTATTTGATTCTAGAGACCGCAAAAAATCTAATGCATCTGCCAAGTAAAGACTCCCAAATTCAGTCTTAAAAAAGGGAAGGAGTTCTCCTGAAGACTTTGATTTGGTTTTATATTCTATCTCCATCTGTAGATCTTCGGCAAAAGAATCGACTTGATCCTCAGTATAAACCCTATAATTATTTATAGGATGTCTTGATGAAACAAATTTTCCTGAATTGTCCCATCTTCTTAGAGTACCCGAACTAATATCTAGTTTTTTGGCCACTTCTCCAACTGTCAAATACTTTTCCATATTTTCTAATAAACCTTATACAAGATTATACAAAGTTATCAAGTGACCGGATGGTAATCAAATTAAAACATTGCGTATTGCTAAAAATCAGACAATTTTTGTCCCAAAATAATGCTCCAGTTTTTACTCCGTACAATTCTTACATATTTCGATCTGAGATCGGTCGCTAAGCAGTTGTTTCCTAAAGCTTTGATAGCGCAGTGAGGACCAGATGGAAGCGAGGGATTGGGATTTCAATTCCCCCATGACATACTTGGCATCTTTGTCAAAGCAGCAGGGGACTATCTTTCCATCCCAGGTAGCTACAGCTCCTTGCCACATTCGCCAGCATTTATTTTCCAATTTCTTCTTCAGCTTCCATTTTCCATTTCCGACAGGCACATATCTGGAATATCCCAATTCTGAAGGGATAAGCTCGGAGCCATTTTCAAAATCATAGATCTGGGTAGTCTTCAATTGCAACTCATCCACCTGCATTTCATTCGCCCATTGTTTTAATTCGGGGAGTTGATGCTCATTTTGTCCAGTGACCAGAAACTGTAGCACTACACGAGGGAAGTTTTGTCCAGATTTTTTTCGTTCAGATAGGAGTAATTTGATTCCTTTCTGTACTTTCTCCAGATTTCCACCGACTCGGTATTTTTCAAAAATGTCCTGGGTGATCCCATCCACTGAGACAATCAATTGTTTCAGGCCACTTCGAAGGGCTTCATTGACTTGCTCCTCCTGTAAATAGTGCGCATTGGTAGAAGTGGAGGTGAAAATACCTTTGGAATCTGCATAGGCGACCATCTCCAAAAATCGTGGATTCAAAAATGGCTCACCCTGAAAATATAAATGCAACCAGGTAAGGTATCCCTGTACTTGCTCAATTGTTTTCTTGTAATGGTCTCCTTGAAGCATTCCGGTAGGGCGGGAAAAAGCCCGTAATCCTGAGGGACATTCTGGGCATCGCAGGTTGCAACTGGTGGTGGGTTCTATGGATAGCGTGGTGGGTTTGCCCCAAAGGATAGGTCTGCCAATAAATTTGGATAACTGAAAAGAAACAGCTAGTAGGGCATAGTTCAAGATTTTCTGAAAAGTCAGAAGACGTAGAAAGGCAGCTGTTGTAATCAGATTATTGTTCACAGGGTCAAGTACGGTATAGAAATAGCAAGAAGCTATAGCTGTAGGTTATTTTACCACCGCCAAGACTGATACAGGTTTGGCTTTATTTTTCAGCGTGAATTCTCCTAAGTTTTGAAAAGTAAATAAATCAGTAATGCTGTGTATACATTTCTCCAGCATCAAAATTTGTCCTGGACTGGCGGCATGCTGAAGTCTAGAGGCCACATTTACCACATCTCCTATCACGGTGTAGTCCAGCCTTTTCAGGGAATGAGAACCGATATTTCCGGATACCATTTCTCCTGAGTTCAATCCTATTGACACCTTGGGGCAGAAGTTGGACTTTTCAGAGTACATCGGCATGGCGTTCATTTTATCACGGATTGCCACACAGGCTCTGACGGCTCTTTCCACTTGGTCTGGCCCTTTGAAAACCGCCATCACGGCATCTCCTATGAATTTGTCCACGGCTCCTTTTTGCTCAATAATTTCCCGCACCATGAGGTCAAAATATTCATTGAGTAAAGGTACCACGACATTTGGCTCCTCATTTTCTGAAATTTTGGTAAACCCGCACAAATCCACAAAAGCCACTGTCGCTACCACGGTTTCATTCTCCATTAGGGAGGTTTCGGATTCTTTGCCGACCATGAAATTAAGCACGGTTTCGTCCACATACATTTTCAGGATATTATTTTCCCTCATGGCAATAAGGGTTGATTTGATCTGATTGATATGCTGAAGTGTCTTCTCTATGGTGATCTCCAAATCCTGAAAATCAACGGGCTTGGTGATGAAATCAAATGCGCCTCGATTCATTGCCGTGCGGATATTTTCCAAATCGCCATACGCAGAAATAATCACCGCCTTGAGCAAAGGGTTTTGTTCCTTTACCTTAGTTAGCAGCGTGAGTCCGTCCATTTCTGGCATATTGATATCACTCAGGATCATGTCGATATCTGGCTGCTGCTGCAAGATCTCCAATGCTTCACGACCATTTAGGGCAAATACAAAATCATACTCCCCAGCTCGAATCTTACGTCTGAATTTCTGCGTGATAAGGACTTCTAAATCAGCCTCATCGTCTACTACAAGTATCTTAGACATTGCTTTTTGATCTACTCTTGGTTGATTATTTTACCGATTTCTTTTCTTAGGGAATCAAAATCTATCGGTTTTGTGAAAAATTCTTTGGCTCCAGACTCCATTGCTTTTTTGAAATTTTCTGTGTCTCCATAGGCGGAAATCATACTTACATTAATGGAGGGGAATTGGCTTTTGACTTTATCCAATAGCTCTAGCCCAGTCATGCCAGGCATATTGATATCCGAAAATACATAAACCACTTCGGGTGGATGCTCGCTATCAAGTAAGCGAAGCGCCTCATCGCCGGAAAATGCAAATGCAAGTTCCAAAAGCCCACTTCTGACTTCTTTTCTGAATTTCTGTCGAAAAAGTAATTCTACATCCCGTTCGTCATCGACGATTAATATTTTTGTCATGGTGCTGATGATATTGATGGTACCTTAATTTCAAATCTGGTAAATTCCCCCTCTATAGAAGAGATGGCTAATGTTCCTTTGTGTGCCTTCACTATTTCGTGGGTTATTGACAAGCCAAGCCCCGTGCCCTCTTTTCCTTTTTTGGTAGTGAAGAAAGGCTCTAAAATTTTATTTAAAATCGGTTCAGGTATGCCTGCTCCATTGTCTTCTATTTCTATCACTACACAACTGTCTCTTTTCCAAGTCCGCACGGTTAATTTGGGCTGGAAGCTGGGTTTTTCTTCCTCCTGCTGTGCATTGAACTTGCTCCTCATGGCATCAAATGCATTATTGCACAGATTGACAATCACTCTACTGAAATCTTCTGCTATAATGGCTACTAATCCTATATCAGGATCCAAATCCCACTCAAAACTCACATTAATTGGGTTTTTGCCAGCACGCATGCCGTGAAAAGCTAAATTGACAAATTCTTGAAGCAGACTATTTAAATTAGTCTGTACAAAATCACCCTGTCCTCCTCTGGAATGCATCAGCATGGACTTAACTATTCCATCAGCCCGCTTGCCGTGCTGTAGGATTTTTTCAAGATTTGCTTTGATGTCCTGCAGCAAGTCATCAATTCCTGCTAGCCTGTCACTATGCTCAAAGTTCTGGAGCTCTTGTACGATCTCCTCTACATATTCAATACTCAGTTCAGAGAAATTGTTTATAAAATTGATCGGATTTTTGATCTCATGAGCTATGCCTGCGGACAATTGCCCTAGGCTGGCGAGTTTCTCCTGCAGCAGTAATTGCTCTTGGAGTTCCTGGTATTCTTTCAAGGATTTCTCCAGCTCCAGCGTTCTTACGCCGAGCAAGCGTTTCAACTCTTTATTTTTCTCAATCCAATCTTCTTGTACCTTTTGCATATTATTGGGTATCTATCGGTAATCGAATACAAAACTCTGTGCCTTCGCACTCCTTGCTTTCTACAAGTATCTCACCTCCATGAGCTTTTACAATATCGTAACTTATTGATAAACCTAAGCCGGTACCTTGGCCTGTGGGCTTAGTCGTGAAAAATGGTTGGAATATTTTCTCCTTTATTGACTTAGGGATTCCTTTCCCATTATCCTTCACCTTGATTTCTACCCAATCACCCAATCGCTTGGTGGATAGCTGCACTAAAGGTTCATAATCCGCAGGACTAACACTCTTTTTTTCGGTTACTGCATAGAAGGCATTATTGATTAAATTAAGCAAAACTCTCCCTAATTCCTGAGCAACAAGGTCAATTTGACCAACGCTAGGATCATAATCTGTTTTCATTGAAGAATTGAAGGACTTATCCTTTGCTCTCAGTCCATGGTAAGCTAGGCGCAGGTATTCATCCGTAAGCATATTGATGTCAGTCAAAGCACGATTTCCACCACTGATTCTACTATGCTGTAGCATTGCTTTGACGATGGCATCTGCTCGCTTTCCGTGTTGATTAATTTTGTCCAAGTTCTGCTGTATGTCCACACTGATGGCTTTGGCTTCTTCTAAGTCTCCTTTGTCTAATTCTTCTCTCATTTCATCGAGGAGCTCGCTACTTACCTCAGAGAAATTATTGACAAAATTTAATGGGTTTTGGATTTCATGGGCAATACCTGCTGTCAATTCTCCAAGTGAGGCCATTTTCTCAGATTGTACAAGCTGACTTTGGGCATTTTTCAGATCATCAATACTCTTCTTGAGCTGCGCTGTCCGGTGTGATACACGCTCTTCCAAAATACGATTTTCCTTCTGAAGGTACTTGGATCGTACTTGGACAATAGCATAAATAAACCCAATCAAAAGCGACGCAAAAATCACGTATGCGATCCAAGTCTGCCACCAAGGAGGTGAGATGGTGAATTTGATATTTGCCGGCTCACTCCAGATTCCATTAAATCCCCGAGTCGCTACCTTGAAAGTATAATCCCCCGGTAGAAGATTATAGTAATTTTGGGTGGTACTGCCCGTGCTTATTTCTGACCAAGTTTTGTCTTCGCCTTCCAAAATATATCGATAGACTATTTTATCCCTTCCCAGTACATCCTGATTCATAAAGGAAAAATTCATGGAATTTTGATCATAAGGGAGTACTAGACCCACTGGCATTCTACTGACCAAATTGACACTATCCCAATGGATTTGATTTTTTATCAAATAACTGCTGTCAGTTGGAATCTCTTGTTTGGTATAAAACTCTGTGTGATCGGTATTCCATATTGAATCTTCATCCGAGAATAGACTTTTGACAAAATTAGTCCCAAGAAAATCAGGATGCTGATCCATGATATTGATTTTAGTGATGACCACAGCTGGTCTCATGGTATCAATCTTTGGAACTTGCGAATTAACAGACATGATAGGTGCAGCGCCCCACCAGACATTCCCATTGGAGGTGTAGGTTGCCGTCGCCTGATTGTAATCATTGAACGGGAAACCTTCTCTTTTCCCATAATTATAGAAGCGCCAAATAGATGTTGGATTGTCTTTAAGTGGTCGTTTGGCTACTATTATGCCATTATCCGATCCTATATGCAGGTCTTCTCCTACTTCCACCATATCATACATCACTGGCGGATCTAGCCCTTGGGCGGGTGTTAAGTTTGTGATCGTATTACTTGTCAAATCAATGATGGAGAACCCGGCATCACCACCGATGACTAGTTCATCATTGTGGGTTTTGATCATAATCGAGGTATAATCGCTGGTCAAGCCAGTACGCTCACTTAAGTAGCTTACTTGCCCAGTTGCGGGATCTATAATATCTACTCCTATGTCGTTACCAAGCCAGATTCGCCCATCTTTGTCCTCTTCTATCAGCCACACACGACTGGATGCGAGTCCTGAAAACTCATCTGTTTTTTCTAAAGACGTGAGATCTGGGTTAAATTTGAGTACGCCATCCACCGTTCCCAGAAAAATATTTCCATGGGAGTCCCGAATTGACTTCCAGGCGATTCTTGCGATATCTGCTTCTAGCTCATATACAGCAGCCGTATTGGTGCTCAGATTAATAATCGTAAAACCACCGAAACTTCCCAGCAAGAGCTCATGATCAGATATTTTTGATATAGACCGATGGTTATTGACATTCGGTGTACCGGGGAATTTCAGTAGATAAATTCTACCCTTCGTGGGATGATAGATGTTTATTCCCTCATAAGTAGCCATCCAAACCATCCCATTTGGGCCTTCTTCTATACCCCAAACCTCATCATTTACCAAGCCACTGTTGGCGTTAAAGTGCTGAGAGAGCATTCCCTCCGGATTAACCAATAGTATGCCGGTATTCTCTGTCCCAACCCATATGTTTCCCTTGGCGTCCGTCATAGTAGCAGCCGGAAAGCCCGAGGTGACGAATTTAGCACCACTGTGGATTTTCTTGATTTTCTGGATTTCAGGATCGTATAGGGTGATGGTATCGTTGTCTGTGATCCAAGCCCTGTGATGCAAATCAAAGGTGACCGATAAGGATTGGCCATAAAAACCTTGCTCTGGACCGAAGGTAGTGATGATGCCATCATCTAAAGAAATAGCAACTGGGCTACCTCCAAATGAGGAAGCCCAGACTTCGCCCTTGGCATTCTCAGTAAACTCAAAGTATAAGGTGTTTGGGTTAATTCCGGATTTAGCTGTGAAAAATTTAATTGAAGTCCGATCAGCGTTTAATACGCCGATTTTGCCTTGCATGCCGAACCATAGGTTATTAGCGCAGTCCTGATGAACACCTACTGATCCTTTAGTACCTGAAAAGGTCAAAGGGTGTAGCTTCTTGGTGGAGGGATCCAGAAAATGCATGCCTGAATTAAGATTGCCAACCCAAAGCAAGCCTAAATCATCCTCGTATATCCTGGCAAACTGCTGCCCAATCTGATAATTTGTTATCAAGCTATGATTGATGTCCAGGACATAAACTCCCGATAATTGGGATAAAATCAGCAGGCTGCCATCATTTCCAATCTCCAAATCAACAATTATATCTATTAGTCCATCAGGATTTCGGGGAAGCACATTGTAGTTTTCAAATTGGTCTCCAGTAAATTTTGATAGCCCTCGCTCAGTGGATATCCAAATCATCCCATTGAGATCAGTTACCATAGCGTACACCCTATTACCAATTAATCCCTCTGTCTGTCCTATTCTCAATATGCCTGAATGGGAAAGGTCTGATTTGGATAGAAATGCCAGTTTGGTGATCTGTGGCTCTTGTAAAAGTTGCTTTCTGACTGGAACGGATATTCCTGAAATTGTGTCCAAATCTAGCTTTATCTCTTCCTCGTCTTCCCAAGCAATCGGAATAGTCTTGGGAGGAGATTCCAGGGGTTTAAAATCTAATATATCAAAAGGTTTGGAAGGCAGCTTATTAAAATCAATTGGGTAGTTGACTGCTTTTGGCACCTTTTCCGTAGGGATTTTGCTCCATTTTATAGGTTTTCCCTGTGGGATTTCGAAAGGCTCTACTAGCGGCTCTTGGTATTGGGATGGATTCTCAGGAAAAGGAACTTCCTGCCCTTGCTGGCAAGCTGAAGCTAATCCTATCAAACCTAGCAGGTAGAAGTAATACAAAAGATGATGATGGCATTGCTGCATAATTAACTAGGAATGGAGGATGAAATGTATAGGCTAATAGTAAAGGTGGTTCCTTCTCCTTCAGTTGATTCTACTCGGATTTCACCATTGTGAGCCTTGATAATGTCATAGCTTAACGAGAGGCCCAATCCAGTCCCTTGACCAGTAGGTTTTGTAGTAAAAAACGGCTGAAAAACCTTCTCAACGATTGCTTTTGGAATACCTTTTCCATTATCTGTCACCTTGATTTGAATGCTGCTTTTGTACTTGGAGAGCTCTATTTTCGAGGTTTTGACGGTTACTAGCGGTTTATAATTTTCTTCTCCCTCTTTTTTCTTTTCATTGACTGCGTAAAAAGCATTATTAAACAGGTTTAACAGTACTCTACCCACGTCCTGGCTTACCAATGGTATGGTGGGAAGGGTCGAGTCAAAGTCCATTTCAAAATCAGAATTGAACGCGCCGTCTTTGGCTCGTAATCCATGGTAAGACAATCTTAGGTATTCGTCTGCAAGCACATTTATATCCATGGGTTCTTTGGCTCCTTTGCCGCTTCGGCTATGTTGTAACATTCCTTTTACGATGGCTCCGGCACGCTTGCCATGCTTGGTGATTTTTTCGAGATTACTCTCAATATCCTTAAGAATATCATCTTCTAGCTCTGCATCCCGCTCCGCATCCGGTCTAGTTCTTTCTTCCTTGATTTCTTTGACTAGCTCATTGGTCACTTCTGAGAAATTGTTTACAAAGTTCAATGGATTCTGAATCTCGTGAGCTATTCCTGCCATCAATTCCCCTAGAGAAGCCATTTTTTCGGAATGCAGCAACTGAGCTTGGGTTTCCTTTAGGTTCTCATGTGTGGAGGCTAGCTCAGTGTAAGCTACTTCTATGGCTTTGGCATGTTGCAACTCACGTTCCTTTGTCCGCTCATTTTCCGCTTTGAGTACTTGATTTCGCTGATAAATAGTAATCGGGTATATCAGAGAGATGAAAAGTAGGCCATAGAACAAGTAGGCCCACCAGGTTCTGTACAATGGGGGAAGAACTTCGAAGCTATAACTCATCGGAACTGTCCATTCACCGGCACCGGAATCAGCTGCACCTGTAAAGCGGGCTTTTACCTTAAATGTGTATTTTCCTTCCTGAATATTACCGAAGTTGGCGGTGGTTTTTTTGAGGATAGGACTCCATTTCTCGTCATAGCCCTCAAGAATATATTGATATTCAATTAAATATGGCTTGGAAAGCTCATCTGTTCCAAAATCAATATTGATATCATTATTTCGGTAGGGAAGGACAAGGTTTTGTGGTAAGGGATAAAAACCAGAAATGCTGTCGAATTCTATTCCTTTGAATTTATTCTGTAAATCTTCTCGCTCTAAATCATTCAATTCTTTGCCGTAAACGATCAGCTCATCTATGGTGCGGGGAAAAGTATTTGCCGAAATTCCTTCGTAACGCTTATTTAAGGTATGCCAGGAAATGACTTCCTCACTAAGTCTAAGTTCCTTTATCAGAACGGATGGTGGGGTATGATTTCTTTTTAATTTTTTGTAATCAAAGCGAACTAAGGCAGTTTTGTTGTTGCCAGTTCCAGCCCAAAGAATACCCTTTCGATCTACATACATCCCATTTTGCCCATCTACAAGATCCTTCACAGGAAAACCCGTTTCTGAATTGAAGATCTCAATATTTCTTAGTGAATCTAGAGGAGCTCCATCTGGTGCTCCATCAAAAACGGCAATACCCAGATTGGTGCCTATAGCCATTTTCCCCTCCGGCAATTCTGCGATTTGAAGGATCATATTATCCGGAAGTCCCTCGGCGGTGGTGAAGGTTTGGAAAAATGAAATGGAATCCTCTAAAATTGATCTGTAATCATCCATTTCAAGAACACCTTCGATTTGTTTTATTTTTTCAGCACTCAAAATACTCAGACCATTTTCACTTCCTACCCAGAGATTTCCTTGCTTATCCTTGACAAGTCGGATTACGGCATTGTCAGCAAGTCCTTGATCTGAGGTGAAATTAGTGAAGGTGTCTCCATCAAATCTACTTAAGCCACCATCGGCTGCACCAAACCAGAGTTTCTTGAAATTATCTTCCGCAATGCCTAAGATCACATCCCCTGGCAAGCCATGCTGAGTGGTGTATGTAGTAAACCCTTTACCGTCATACTTGCTAACTCCGCCGCCATCTGTTCCAAACCACAGATTCCCACGGTAATCTTCATTGATGTTATACACTTCATTTGCTGCCAATCCATGGGTGATAGTATAGTTGGTAAATGCCTCTCCATCAAACATACTGACTCCCCCTCCACCAGTTCCAAACCAAAGTTGATCCTTCTGATCCCGATGGCTGCTACTGACGATTTCGCCGACCAGACCTTGGGTTGCAGTGTAGCTGGTAAACCTCTCACCATCAAACCTACTTACCCCTCCTCCGGCAGTTCCAAACCATAAGTTCCCATCTTTGTCTTCCACAGTACTCAACACAATATTACCTCCTAAGCCTTGAGAAGAAGTAAAATTTGTAAAACTACTACCGTCAAATCTGCTTACTCCACCACCCTCAGTGCAAAACCAAAGTCTGCCATTCACATCGATCACAATGTCCAAAATGCTATTACTCGCAAGTCCCTGTTCGCGGGTGTAGGTAGTCATATTTTTGCCATCGTACTTACTCACACCATGTTCCGTAGCAAACCATAGCGTTCCTTCTATGGTTTCGACGATTGCACGAATCACCAAGCTGGCCAGTCCATCTCCACGTCCGATGGTTTTAAAATTTTGACCATCGTACCTACTTACTCCACCGCCAATGGTGCCAAACCAAATTGTTCCGGAATGATCGACCTTTATGCTTCTAATCCTATTCGAAGGAAGCCCTTCAGTAATCGTATAATTTGTAAAGGAACTGCCGTCATATTGACTCACACCTCCACCATTAGTGCCAAACCAAATAGCTCCTGAGTGATCCTCGGCAATACTGATTACTACATCATCTGCTAATCCCTGATCCGTAGTAAAAGTTGTGAACGAATTCCCATCATACTTACTCACCCCTCCACCATAGGTGCCAAACCATATATTGCTGTCGGAGTCTTCCATTATGCTCAAAATAGCATCATCTCCCAAGCCATTTTCTGTGGTATAGGTAGTGAACACATGACCATCATAACTACTCACTCCTCCTCCCACTGTGCCAAACCATAGAATGCCCTGACTGTCCTCTAAGGCTACACGCACAGTGTTGCCAGCTAATCCCTGAGAGGTAGTATAGTTGGTGAAAGCTATCCCGTCAAATCTACTGACTCCCCCTCCATTGGTGGCAAACCAAAGATGTCCTCTGCTATCCAAAACAGCACTATTGACTGCATCTAAAGCTAAGCCATTGTCAGTAGTGAAATTTTTGAATTGTGAAATGCCACCATCACCTTGAATGAAAGGTTTGCCAGAAGTATTCCTTATAATTTGATCATTTTCATCAGTCAAATAGGGCAAATGTTGTGAGGCTGGAGGATTTAGGTTGATAGTTGATAAAGTCCCCGATTCATTCAGATGGGTATATGATCCAATAGCTTGGGTAGGTAATTTTATTCTTACAGGTTTTGGGACATCGGTCAGATTAACTCGAATTGGCCGGATCGTGTCCGCAAGTTTATCTAATGAAATCATTGCCGGGAGAGCCATAGGATTTGGTGTAGCTACAGTTTTGTTGTCCTGCACATTGGTACAGGAAAAAAAAAGTGACGCACCGCCCAGAAAAAAGAGAAATTTTCTCATCGTAAAAACTCAAGTTGGTATAAATCTGTTGGCTCAGATATCCGAAAAAGAATGTCAAAAGGTAAATATATTTTATGCCATATAAAACGCTTTTCAGAAAACAATTTTTGCACTTTTTTTATAATTCTTCATCTGTTTGGAACACTTAAAAAGGCCTGATTCCTACTAGATAGAAATTATTGGTCAAAAATCGAAATTTGAAAAATCCAATTTTGAAAAAAAAATTATGGTCTGGTTCGCTTTGTCAGCCTTGAATAGAAATAAGAAATTCGGTCCAAGATTCCTCACCATTTTCCAATGCTCCGATGTGACTAGTCACTGTCAATTCTCCACCATGTGCTTTCACAATATCATAACTAAGCGAGAGTCCTAGGCCAGTACCTAACCCAGTTGGTTTGGTGGTGAAGAAAGGCTGGAATATTTTTTCCTTCACCAGATCAGGCATTCCTGTGCCATTATCTTTCACCCTGATTTCAAAGCCTTTGTTTGTTCTCTTGGTGCTCATCCAGACGGTGGGCTGATAGCTTGTGGAAAGTTCTGAATTTCCAAGTTCGGCCAACTGCTTTTTCTTTTCTGATACAGCATAGAAGGCATTATTCACCAAATTCAGAATCACTCTTCCTATTTCTTGATGTACCACATGTATATTGCCTACGGCCTTGTCAAAGTCGGTTTCCATTGTGGCATTGAATGACTTGTCTTTAGCTCGGAGGCCGTGGTAGGCTAGGCGAAGGTATTCATCTGCCAGTTCATTGATATCAGTCGGTTCTTTGACTCCACTACTACTGCGGCTGTGCTGTAGCATTCCCTTCACGATTGCATCTGCGCGCTTACCATGGTGGATGATTTTCTCCTCATTGGCGGCGAGATCACTCACAATTAGGCTTACCTCTTCTAAATCTCCTTTTTCCAATTCGGCTTTCAACTCGCCGAGTAGCTCTTTATTCAGCTCAGAAAAATTGGTCACAAAATTCAGCGGGTTCTGTATTTCATGCGCTATGCCTGCTGTCAATTCTCCCAGGGAGGCCATTTTCTCGGATTGTATTAATTGAGACTGTGTGGATCTCAGTTCATTTAGGGTGTTGAGCAGTTCTTCTTTTTGAGCCATTATTTCTGCTGTGCGCTCTGCTACTTGCACTTCAAGGGCGTCTTTTAATTTTTGGGAGTTTTTAAATTCTATTTCTTTCTGGACAGCTTTGATTCGCTCCATTTCCAAAGCTTTTCGCTGCTTGTGGTTGATGACGAATTGTGCTACTAGCCAGATCCAGGCAAATAATTCCGCGGTCTCAAACCAATTGTCCCACCTAACATAAAATTCGGTAGCCACAAGTTTTGTGATATCCTGAAAGATATGCACCAATACCACCGGAAAAAATGCATACACGTATGGCTTGAGTGGGTAAAATTCCTTACGGTTATAGGCTGCATAAACCACCAATAAATTCATACTATGTGCCACCCAGCGCATCAAAGGATCCGTGCTGTCAAATAACAGTTGGATGGTCAAAAAACAACAGGCAGCTATTAATCCTTTCAGGAAATAGCCTTGCCATTCGGGAAATAACGTTTTGGTTTGCTCATGCTTTTGAAGAAACCGAAAGGCAATAATCAGAAGTATAAAATCCATGTAAACAGGGCTTGCATTAAAAAAAAGGACTAAGCAATAGGCAAAATAAGAATAATTTCAGTAGATGACTCTTTTGGGCTAGCTGAGTCAGCAATTATACTGTTTACTTCGATCTCTCCACCATGTGCTTTTATGATATCATAGCTTAAACTCAAGCCTAGGCCTGTACCTGCAAAAACTCTTCCTCTAGAATCTGCACGTACTTTTAGTGCCCTTCCAGACCCAATTGCCAGGTCAAAAATCTTTGTGAAATCAAAATTTATAAAGTTGTTTTTGGATCTATCAAACTTGGTCACCCCCATTTCATTGGTAACCCACAGATTATGATCTAGGTCTCCTGATGTATCTTTAAGGATAGGATAGTAGAACCATTCTATTCAAAGTAATCCCAGAGAATATATCAAAAAGGGATCTATCCTAATTGAGAGGTGAAATACGCCAAAACTCCTATAAATGACAGGGTATTTTTTGATTGTCTGACAATTGATATCCAACTGTACCTGATGTTGGCTGAGGCTTTCAATGTTGGTGTGCCAGACGGTGTTGTCTTAGTATATCTTCGCCAAAGTCATTCCCATTTTCTCTCCAAATCGTGTGAATATGATTGGCATTGTCCAGGAAGCCTACATTGTCGTATTCGATGATGAAGTCTGGACTGTGAATCATGTAATAATGAGCTTTCATAGGCTCATAGCTACCGATCCAAGTGAAATAGACTTCATCTATTCCGCGGGCATGAAGGATAGCTAAGTACTCCTCAGCTTTTGGGTGATCTAGATTATTGACATATTCCTCGATCAGGTAATGAAGAATTTTTTGCTGGTCCGGATTCAACTCTGATCCTTTGATGCCATTAAATTCACTGATCCACTGATCACGTGCTGGGCTCGTCAGAATGTCTCCGGGTACTTTTTCGCTCAGTGTTGCCTTGGCTTTTTGACCTTCATCTAGTGTATTCACAAACCAAAACCCGTAGTCCTCCTCCTTGCTCAAGGGGCGCAATCCTGCATACTGGGTCACTTCTACTACTGCGGGGTCGGAGCCAAGAAATACAGGTGTCATCGAGAATTCATCTCCCGAAACTGTCAAATTGATAGAAACATGATGCCCTTCGAATTTCAATCCCCAAATGTCATCTGCTGCAGGATCTCCCAGAATTGCAATGAAATAATTGCCGTAATCCCAATCCAGCGTCCGGATCATTTTGATCGTGTTTTCATTCATCTGGGCTCGCTGATAAGCGATCTCCATGATTTCATGTAAAATATCATCGACTTGCATGATAGTGAAGACTTTCAGGTAGCCCTGAGAGCTGAAAATAGCACTCAGAATCCGATGGAATTTGATCTTGCTTTCTTCCGAAAGCTCACCAAATTTCAACCCGCTTCTTGGGGCTAAGCCAATCGGTAAATTGGTCCATTTTGTTCGTATCGTATCTGAAAAGTCAAATTGAACTAGTGCTTTTTGTGCTGTGGGTAAGGTCTCTAGGAACACTGAAGTCACCTTAGCCAGATCCTTGCTATTTTGGGCGAAAAGTAGGCTAGAGGTTAGAAATGTAACTAGGATCAGGAAAAATAATTTAGCCATAATGGACATATTTTGGGTAGGCAGGGATAGCCGGGTACGTTATAAAGTCTATCCTCTAAATCTAGTATGAAGAAAGGTTTCGATTTTTATGTTGAAGGGTTTTCTTTTGGAAAGTTAACCAACCATTCCTACCAAAATCTTAAATCTGCCTGAAGCAAAATTTGGAAGATCTGCAGCAGTAGCTTGCCCTTCAGCCGAGTCCATTGATTTTTAAAGAGCCTCAGGACTTTCAAAATAGAGTTCTGCTAAACGATAATAGGCTGGATTGGACCCATCAGTCTCAGGGAGAAATTTCGTCACTTCAGCTTTGACCACACCATTTATTTTACCCATAAGTGGCATGTGAGTGGGCGCATAGTAGCGTTCAAAAGCGGCAGGATCTTCAGGCTGAATATAGAGAACTGTTAATTTGATCATGATTTTTGGGTTTGGAAAGTTTACTATTTAATCTAATATAGAATTTTCTCATCCGAAAAAACGCCTTTTAAAAGGCATTATATGTTTGTTAAAAAACGTGGTTTTCTGACTCAGCCTGTCTTCCCATCCCCGTCAATGTCCTTTCCTGATTGCTCTTTCTACGGTCGGAAGCATTTAGTCAGTATGGCGCACCGCGAATGTCACCCTATTTTTTTCCCATGGAAATAAGCTTCATCAAGTAGTAAATCAATGTCAGCACGACAATAAATACAAGGATTCCTACCTTCTCATATCCCGTCAGGTTGGAAAGGAAAAAGAGAATAATTCCAGCCGAAAGAATTGGTACAGTATAGCCAAACGGGATTTTGAAATTTCCAGAATCGGTATTCTCCATCTTCCTAAGCTTGATTACTGATAGAGCTACGCCAAAATATACCAAAAGCATACTGGCTGAAGCGATGACTGCCAACTGCCGAAAGCCGCCAACAGCAGCTAGGGTAAAACCAATACCCGCGTAAAGCAAAATCGATAAATAGGGAGTTTTAAATCGAGGATGGATAGCCGCTAATTTATCCAAAGGAATAATTCGGTCGCTAGCCAAGCCAAATAACACTCTCGGCAAATTCAAAATCTCTCCGCTCAGCATCCCAAACATAGATACCCCCGCAGTGATTAATAGCAGTGTGAAGCCTATTGGCCCAAAAACAACATTAGCAACGGACGCCAAAGGTGCTTCCTTAAAATCTGGCAATTGATCTCCCAAAACACCCTGTGCAGTAGTCTGAATTAGAATATACAGGATCAAGACAAAGGATATTCCTATGAAAATAGCTTTTGGAACTGTCTTCTGAGGATTTTTGATCTCACCCCCAACAGTTAACCCTGCATCACCACCCTGAAAAGCAAAGAAAAGGATCAGAGAAGCAGCACCGAAATTCTTGAGAGAGGTTGCATTCTCTATATATAAATTAGCCAGCGAAACATCCTTCCAACTGAAAAATATCAAGAGTATCAACGGGGTTAATTTTGCGACTGTATTGACTTTCACCAAGCCAATCCCTAGCTTGACACCGATTACATTGAGGTAAGCTAATCCCCCAAAAATCAAAAACAAAAGTAAAACACGGATGATTTGATTAGTGAAAACAGGAAAAGCTAATCCTATTAATTCTACCAATGCATTTGCAACTGCAGCATCTGAAAAAGCACTTCCCATCACCATGAATACAGCTGCCAAAAAGCCCGTATAAGGGCCAAAAGCTGTTTCCACATAGGCATAAGCTCCTCCTGATCGGGTTACCTTGCTCCCTGCCTCTGCGAAACACAGCATCACTAAAGCTATCAGAAACCCACAGAATAGGTACACAAAGATTCCTGAGGCACCCATGATCTCGGCAACAATGGCCGGCAAAACAAAGATTCCTGCACCGACGATGATATTTACGATGTTAGCAGAGAGTCCCCATACACCGATTTCTCTCCTTAATCCTGTTTCTTTTTCCACGTTTATATTTTATTCAGTGTAATTCCGCTACTATAAAAACTAAACTAATACATGATTTGAGAATTTCCTTGGTATTGTGGCCACTTCGGTCTCCTGTCCTCGGTCTTCCTGCCGGGTAAGCAAAGAAATTTTGGTGACTGGCATTATTTCGGATGATTCTATTAATATCCTCTAGCTCCTCCGTCTTCACTTGAAGAATCAGAAGCTCCGGTAAACAGTTTTGTAGATGCATCATATGTGATGCCCATCAGCACGCCAATATTAGTAGTTGGCGTAAGTGTATGCCCCATTTTCTCCAGAGCATCTCGGGTATCCGGTGAAAGTAAATATCGCTCGTATAAAATACGATCTGGCAACCACTGATGATGAATTTTCAGGGCTTCTATGGCACGATCTATTCGCATATCATAAGCCAAAACATTTAAAACCGTCTGGAAAACCGTATTGATAATCGTCCTTCCTCCCGGGCTACCTATCACCAGGTATGGTTTTCCGTCTTTTGCCACTATGGTAGGGGTCATGCTGGATAACATTCTTTTTTCTGGAGCCACTAGATTAGGGTCAGAGCCGATTTGGCCGGTTGTGGTGGTTTCGCCAGGGACGGGGTTGAAATCGCCCATTTCGTTGTTGAAAATAAATCCAAGTTTGGAGGAGCCCATTTTTACCCCATAGGAATTTTCCAAGGTATAAGTCATGGAGATGGCATTTCCATCTTTGTCCACCACAGAAAAATGTGTGGTATTATCTCCACCGTAAGGATGACTGAATTGAGCCGGATCTGAGATAGAAGCTTTGGTCAGGTCTAGATTTTCAAATCGCTTTTTTGCAAAATCCTTTGAAAGTAATCTATCCAAAGGCATATCAAGGTTGAAATCCGGATCTCCTAAGTGCTCTGCCCGATCAGCATATGCTCTTCTCATCGCTTCAGCCACCAAATGCACATAAGCGGTAGAGTTGAATTCAAACTCGGAAATATTCGCCACTTCCATGAGATTCATCATTTCTATCAAGGCAACTCCTCCGGAGCTGGGTGGAGGCATGGAATAAATATCGTAACCATTGAAGGTGCCTTTCACAGGCTCACGCTCTACGGCTTCATATTTTTCTAAATCCTCTTTGGTGATGATCCCTCCATTTGCCTTCATGTAATCTTCAATTTCCTGAGCGACTTCGCCTTTGTAAAACCCATCCCGACCATTTTTCTGTATCAATCTCAGGGTTTTGGCAAGTGCTGGCTGCTTCCATGTTTCACCAGGTTGCACGATTTCACCATTGTCACCTCGGAAATAATTTTTCATAATATCCTCTGAAGGATTGCGATCGGTTATTCTTTGCGCAGCAAGGTATAAGCCCCAAGTCATTGTAAATCCATTCTTGGCTAAATCTACTGATGGTTTGACCAAATCTGCCCAAGGCAACTTACCATACTTCTGATGCGCTTGATAGAGTCCTGCGACCGTGCCGGGAACGCCCACAGCCAACAATCCCTGGTGGTTAGCATTGTCTTTGATCTTACCATTTTCATCTAAAAATATGGTTGGACTAGCTGCCAAAGGCGCTTTTTCACGAAAATCAAAGGTGGTCACCTCACCGGCAGAATTTAGGAAAACGAGGAAACCTCCCCCACCGATATTTCCCGCTTCTGGATGAGTCACTTCCAACGCGAAGGCCGTCGCAACGGCAGCATCGATGGCATTTCCTCCTTTTTTCAAAATATCAACTCCTACCTGTGAGGCGATGACATGGTCGGATACCACCATTCCATTTTCAGCATAAGTCTGGGCATGAGCATAACTGATAAAAAATATAAAAATCAGTAAATAGGCAAATGCTGCCTTTCCGGTAAAGTTAATTTTCATGTGATTATAATTGTTTTTTAAAGGTCATACGGGATCTCGCATGGTAGAAAATCATCCGGATGTGTGACGCCTGCGACATGCTCGATATCATCTGTTTTAAGATGGTTTAGTAGTTTGAGTAAAAATAGGGGAAAATGCCGCATCATTGCTAAGAGTTCTGATAAGTGAGATTTGAATGCCTTGATTCAAAAAAATAGTGGTAGAGCTTAGGATCAAGAGTGAAATATACGCCTCACCTACCTATAATTCTACAGCTTTTCTAGAATTGCTCTCAAAAGCAGTCGTGTTTTCATTATTCTTTGTCCTGGTCATTTTATAGTGAATGTATATCCGCTTTTTTGCAAGAAGGAGACAAAAGTGTAAACCAAAATCAGGCAAGGTCAAGGCAACTTATGGTTAAAACTTCATTCTCTGAATCCGTATGGCATTCAATATTGCAAGCAGCGCCACTCCCACATCTGCAAAAACGGCCGCCCACATGGTCGCCATTCCTAGTGCTCCCAGAATCATCACCATGACCTTCACACCAAAAGCAAAACCAATGTTCTGCCAGACTATTTGCTTGGTCTTTTTACCAATAGAAATTGCCATGGGGATTTTACTGGGCTTGTCATCCTGAATTACCACATCCGCAGTCTCGATGGTAGCATCACTCCCCAATCCTCCCATCGCTATCCCAACATCCGAAATAGCTATTACAGGCGCATCATTGACCCCATCGCCCACAAAGGCCACAGTTCCTTTTTGTCCTTTGATCTCCTTGACCTTTGCTATTTTATCTTCTGGAAGCAAATCACCAAAGGAATTGGGAATGCTCAATTTGTCCGCCACAAACTTGACCACATTGCTTTTGTCACCACTTAGCATCGTGATACCAACTCCCATTGACTTCAATCGATCAACAGTCTGCTGGGCATCAGGTTTTATACTATCTGCGATGGTCAAGTAACCGGCAAATTTCCCATCGTAGGCTATCGCAACTAAAGTGTAAACTATGCCGGAAGGATCAATGGAATAGGGGATCGAAAACTTATCCATCAGCTTGAAATTCCCCACCAACAATTCTTTGCCTCCCACTTCTGCCTTCATACCATGACCGGCAATTTCCTCTATATTTTCTAAGATAATGCCGGAATCAATTTCACCCACCTGCTCCTTAATCGCAGTAGCAATTGGATGTGTACTCTTACTCTCCAGCGCATTGGCAAAAGCGAGGATTTTTATGTCCTCAAATGCTGGCTGAAGATGTACTTCCTGCACCCGAAACACTCCTTCAGTCATCGTCCCGGTTTTGTCCATCACGACTTGGCTGATTTGTGCAATACTGTCCAAGAAATTACCACCTTTGAACAGAATACCATTTTTGCTGGCAGCTCCTATTCCTCCAAAATAGCCTAAAGGAATGCTGATCACAAGACCACAAGGACAGGAAATCACCAGGAATATCAGGGCGCGATAAAGCCAATCACTGAATACATAATTGTCCACAAAAAGGAATGGGATAAAGCAAATCCCAAGTGCTAGAAAGACCACGATTGGGGTATAAATCTTGGCAAATTTCCGAATGAAAAGCTCGGTGGGTGCCTTTTGCGCAGTCGCATGTTGTACCAATTCTAAGATTCTGGAGAGCTTACTGTCTGTGTAGGATTTCGTCACTTTTACCTGAGAAACGGTAGCTAGATTGACCATTCCTGCAAGTACTTCAGCACCTTTTTGCTTGGTGTCTGGCTTGCTCTCTCCTGTCAATGCTGATGTATTAAATGACGCTTTGTCCGAAAGTAACACCCCATCCAAACCAAGCTTTTCCCCTGCCTTCAATTGGATGATGTCTCCGATCTTTGCATGGGCAGCTCTGATCGTTTGGGTAGAATTTCCCTGTAAAATCGTTACTTCATCAGGTCGTTGATCTAGCAAAGTTTTGATGTTTGTTTTTGCTCGGCTCACTGCCATGGACTGAAAAACTTCCCCTACTGAATAAAATAACATCACCGCAACGCCTTCTGGATATTCTCCAATCGCAAACGCGCCTACGGTAGCAACTCCCATTAACAGAAATTCTGAGAATACGTCCCCTTTCAGAATACTTCCCCAGGCTTCTTTCAAAACAGGAAGTCCTACAGGCAAATAGGCAAGTAAATACCAACTAAGTCTGAGCCAGCCTTGAAACCAATCCTGGGGAAAAACATGGTCAAAGCCCAGTCCCAGTAGCATCACTACAAATGAAAAAATGGCTGGCGCAAAGAACCTCAGCATGCGCTCATCCTTCGTATCGGAATGATCTGGATCATACCCATTCTCGATTGATTGGCCATCCGGATTGATTTGCTCCTCTATAGCACAACAGTCTTTATCTTTTACTTCCACTTAGCTTTTTGGTTTAGTTTTAGTTCATCCATTCCATGACCTGCTCCACAGGGAGTTTTGAGACGGTATGCCCATCCTTGCCGGTCATAGTCACTGCTGCGAAAAGGGAATTGATAATCGCTTCTTCCGTAGCCTCTATCACTCCCAAAAATAAGGAAGTCATATCGTCATTTCTTATAAATTCTGCTGCTTCAAGCGTTCCATTTTCAGCAGCGTAAGGAACCCGAAGTCCTTCTGCAGTGCTGAATGCAATCACATAATCTCCCGATCCATTAGAAGCTATTCCTCCTGTTTTCGCCAAACCCATGATGGCACGCTTGGCCATTCGCTCCAGATTCCTATCGAGAACCGGCGCATCAGTGGCCACCACGATCATGCAGCTTCCGTCGGATTTTTCCATGGCATCTCTGAAAGGATACCTGCCCATTTTCTCGCCCACTGCCACGCCATCTAGCTGTAGATTCCCACCGAAATTGGTTTGAACCAACACCCCGACAGTATATCCTCCCAAACTCTCAGGAAGTTTTCTCGATGAAGTTCCTATTCCGCCTTTCCAGCCAAAGCAAACCGTCCCTGTTCCCGCACCCACATTTCCTTCCGTGACTTGCCCGCCGGTTGCAGTTTTGATGGCTTGTATTACTTCCGCAGCAGAAATATGCATTCCACGAATATCATTCAGGTATCCATCGTTTGTCTCGCCGACTACAGCATTGACGGATTGGACATTTTCATTCCCTGCCTGCCCCAAAGAATAGCGTACTGCTCCTTCTACACCAGCGGCCACACTTAGCGTATTGGTGAGTATTATCGGTGTCTCGATGTTGCCGAGCTCCTGCACCTGCGTCACTCCAGCCAACTTACCATAGCCATTTCCCACGTAGATAGCTGCGGGGACTTTTTGCTGAAAAATATTTCCACCATGGGGCAAAATTGCTGTTATTCCTGTACGGATATTGTCTCCTTCTATTTTGGTGAAATGACCCACTTTCACTCCAGGTACGTCAGTGATGGCATTCAGAGTACCTGAGGGAAGCACACCAAAAATAATCCCTTTTTCACGCGGTCTTTCTTGAGAGAATAAGTAAGAATGAAATAAAATGAAGCATGCAAATAAGAGAGATAGGTGTTTCATAGCAGACAGTTTCCCGAATTTAATCTTTATGTCATCACCAAAAAACCAGTTAGCCATGCATTGTACTTTATTTATATTTCAAGAGTATTCTATTCTATACAATTTTGAGTTTTAATTGGAAATCAGTTTAGATTCTATAGGATAATCCGCAATGACATAATTCCTTTGCTTATCAGGCGGGAAGACCCCCGACCGCAGGCTGTAAGGGATGACGGGAGACCGAAGCGACGTAAATGATAAAGTTCACCAAATCCTTTGTTGCTGTCGTCACTTTACTGGTAGAAAAGCAGATATGCATAAAATTCTATGATCTACTGAGGTACAACTATTATTCAACCTAATTTTTCTCTAAAAATGGGATTGAGGTGAGCATCTTTTAAATTAGCATTTCGCTAAGTGGGCATTTATTAATTAGGGTTTCACAAAAAGACGAGGAAACTCGTGTCTCGCTACTTCAGAGCTTTTATCGATGGATATTTGCTTTAAGCTGGCCTTTAGTAACATAGGCTTTCAGCCCTTTAATGCAAACGAGAGCTAAACAAAATATCAACTAGTGATCACCGCGTAAACCTTTGTGTTCCCCCGTGGTTAAAAAACCTTCTAAAAAATGCTGAAAAAAGAAAGATACCATGCCATCATCAAGCACTTCCGAGAGAATATGCCGATTGCTGAGACTGAGCTTCAGTATGATAATCCCTTTCAGCTCTTGGTAGCAGTCGTGCTTTCAGCCCAGTGCACAGATAAGCGGATTAATATGGTCACTCCAGCTTTATTCGAGAAATTCCCTGAGCCTGAGTTTTTGGCCGCTTCCAGTTTTGACGAGCTTTTTCCATACATCAAGACCGTATCTTATCCGAATAATAAAACCAAGCATCTCTTAGGTTTGGGGAAAATGCTTGTGGAGGATTTTGGAGGCGAGGTTCCTTCTACTGTTCCAGAGTTGATCAGACTACCCGGGGTGGGAAGGAAAACTGCCAATGTGATCACTTCTGTCGTATGGAACCAGCCCAATATGGCAGTGGATACGCACGTTTTTCGTGTTTCGAAAAGACTAGGTTTGGTCTCTCAAACGGCCAAAACCCCTTTGGAAGTTGAGAAACAATTAATCAGACACATACCCAAAGAATTTGTGTATATCGCGCATCACTGGCTGATTTTGCATGGTAGGTATGTGTGTCTGGCGCGGCGCCCCAAATGTGATGAATGCGCGCTGACACATCTATGCAAGTATTTTGAGAAGAATCAGGGCAAATTGACCAAAGTCGAAAATTATAAGTAATGTGTGGAATCCATCTGATCTGGGGCAAAGGCGCGAACAAGGAGGCGATTGACGTCATGCTAAAGCAAAGCCAACATCGAGGCCCAGATCAGCAAGCTAGCTATAGTCCCTGGCCTGGCCTGTGGATGGGAGTGAACCGGCTGAAAATTCTGAATACCGGTACTGAAGCAGATCAGCCATTCATGGCTCCTGATGGAAGATCCTTACTTGTTTGGAATGGGGAACTATACAATTATCAGGAAATCAGAAATATTCTGCTAAAGATGGGCATCACCTTTATCACGCAGTCAGACACTGAAGTTGTTTTACATTTTCTTAGGGTTTTCGGGACCAAAGGCTTGGATAAACTTCATGGAATGTTTGCCTTGATCTTTGTCGATTTGAACGATCAATCTCTAATCGTAGCCCGCGATAGCAATGGAGAAAAACCGCTTTATTATGTGCAAACCCCAGAAACACTGGTTCTTTCTTCGGAATGCGGCAGCCTCCAAAGTCTTAAATCTTCCGCCATTGATGCTAGGCAATTTGAGCCGTATTTCTATTTCAGAGCGCCTACACCCGGCAACACATTTTTCAAAGGTGTCCATGAATGGAAACCTGGGCGATTCAGTAAGATATTTAATCACTCGGCCTTTCGATGGGATCAGATCACAAGTAAAACTTCGCTTGGCCCTGAGCCAACATTTGACAGCTTCAAAGAGACGCTCACCGAGGCCGTATTAAATCAATTTCGCGCAGACGTCCCTGTAGGAATTCAGCTCAGTGGAGGAGCGGATAGTTCGCTACTCTATGCACTTTGGTATCGGAAAACGTGCACAGTTTTACCTTCATTTACCATCCAGGTGGAAAAGAAATTTCAGCAGAAATATTCCGATGGGAATGCAGCAAGCCGATTTACAAAGCTGGTCCCATCTAATCATCACCTCATAGAAATAACTCAAAATAGCTTTTGGGCAAACTGGGATGAATACTTGAAATCCGTAGATCAACCAATAGGAGATTCAGCGGGGTTTCTTAATTGGATGATAGGAAAGGAAGCTAAAAAGTCTGTGAAAGTGCTGGTTTCAGGAGCTGGTGCAGATGAGCTTTGGGGAGGATATCAGCGGCATAAAGCCTTTGATGCTTACCAAAAGTATAAGAATGATCTGCTAAAATTCCAGGGTTTTTTGGAGCAACTCCCGCTTGGGTCAAGCATTCAGAAGTTTATTTCAGCGATTGATCCCGATTCACACAGGACCTTTCTGAATTTCTTTGGCTTAGATAGCATTCCCACAGATCTTGCCGAAGATTACATTAGGATTTTCAATATAAATCTGCCGGAATACAGCCAAATGCTAGATTTTGATCGGCAAGTTTATCTGGTGCAGGATGTGTTGAAAATCCTCGATAATGCCTTGATGGCGCATAGTATTGAAGGCAGATCACCTTATTTGGATAGCTCCATGCTGGAAATGTGGAGAAATGTGAAGAACGAGGAGTTGCTGAAAGGCAAGCCTTGGATCAAGCAATTCCTGAAAGAACTTGATCTTACATGGATAGCAGAGCGTAAGAAAATGGGGTTTGGATTGCCTTTGCAAGAATGGTTTGCAGAGGATGGACAATTCTCCAAACGTATTTTCAGCGCTATCAAAGCATTCGAGAAAAGCCATGGAGCATATTTTCCAGCTAAAATGAGATTACTAGCAGCAAAACCTGAACTGGGCACAAAACGTCATTTTTTAACACTATATAATCTATTTCTTCTGGCAGAATGGGTGAAATTGCATAAACTATGAGGATCATTTACATTCATCAATATTTCAAAACCCCAGCCGAAGGGGGTGCCGTGCGCTCTTATCACTTGGCCAAAGGATTGGTGGATGCAGGTCATGCAGTAGAAATGATCACTGGGGGAGAGCAAACCGGCTATGATCAGCATTGGATAGAAGGAATCAAGGTGCATAGTGTACCAGTGAAGTATGATCAGAAATTTGGTTATTTCAAGCGTATTTTATCTTTTTTGAGCTACGTTCGCCAAGCTAAAAAATTGATAAAAAAGCTCGTAAGACCTGATTTACTTTATATTACTTCTACGCCTCTGACCACCGGCTTACTTGGTCTTTGGTCCAAAAGAACCTTAGCTATTCCGTATATTTTTGAAGTAAGAGATCTTTGGCCGCAGGCACCTATAGAAGTGGGGGCAATCAGAAATCCCCTGCTGAAACGATTCCTGATTTCCTTGGAGAAAAAGATCTATCAGCAAGCCCTAAGTTTGGTAGCATTGTCCCCCGGAATTGCTGATCACTTACGAAAAGTCACTCCCAAGCAGCAAATTCATTTGATTCCAAATTTCTCAGATTTGGATACATTTTACCCAATGAAGAAAAGTGAGAATCTCCTTCAAAAGTATGGGTTAACCGATTCCTTGACTATTGCTTATACTGGGGCTTTGGGCCAGGTAAATGCCGTAGAAGAACTCTTATATCTAGCTGAAATGGCTAAGAAGCGCGGTAAAAATTGGCAGTTTCTAATCATGGGACAGGGTAGTCATGAGGCGCTACTCAAAAGGATCACCTTGGACAGGTCACTTACTCAAGTTCATTTCATCCCTTTTGGCTCCAAAGCAAAAGTCAATGAGGTTCTTAATTTGGCTGACTTTGCATGGATATCTTTTGCGCATTTGCCAGTGCTGAAAAGCAACAGTCCAAATAAGTTTTTTGATGCCATGGCTGCCGGCAAAGCCATATTGGTCAATCATAAAGGGTGGGTTTACGATTTGGTGAAGAGTCATCAACTTGGGTTTTCTTGCCTCCCTTCAAAAAGAGGATTAGCTTTTTCTAAGCTGATGGAAATAGAAGATAGCCCTCAAAAGCTGGTATTAATGGGGCAGAATTCCAGGAATTTAGCGGAGCAGCATTTCACCAAAGAACACGCGGTTTCTCATTTGCAACATGTCATTGAGCATGGTAAAAATCTGCCATGTACTCCTGATGAATTCATCATTTTGACCGGATGAGTTCGCTTTTCCTCAATTAGGATGTGGAATGGAATTCATTTTTATTGGTCTCCTTTCTACTCCTTTGGTTTCCTGGGTCTATATCCTGATTCTCTGAAAATTTTCTCTGCATCGGATTCTGCCATCAGCACGTCCAGAGGGATATCTTGGTTGAATTGGTAATCGTCCACGATGTTCCATCCTAGCCAACGGCCCAATCGACCGGGAGCTTTTGTGCTTATTGCATCTGTAAATGGGGCTTCCCCTATGTATTTTCTAATTTCAAATGGGTTAGTCTCGTAGAGCAACTCATTTTCCACGAAGTGGGACCAAATAAATTCCTCATTGTCAAAGCTCTCAGTAATCGCCTCAGGTGTATAGCCGATGATGTATTGATCAGAAGTACATGGCAGAATAGCCTTGCTAAAATGATAAGTTTTACCGTAATAAATCATCTCGGCAAGGAGGGTATTATCTGTAGGATTAGTTTCATTAAATCTGGCAGAAATCGCCATCACTATCATCGGCACAATGAAAGGGCGATCATACCGTTCTGCCATATACCTTGGAAGCTCTGGCTGAAAAGAGTGTGTTGGCGGCAAAAAATAATCTAGACCAATCACGATAAGATCGTCGGTCACCACCAGGTCAGAATTAAAGCCAGAAGTAAAGGTGTAAACCTTGGGTACCTGGAATTCGGGGAAGTAATATTTGATGGCTTTGAAAGCATTTTCAAGATCTTTTTCTACATCCGAAAAATCTCTAAAAGCTACTTCCACAGAATCGTAAAGTACTTTCATGGAGGAATCTTGATGAATAGCGAGCAGTTCAGCGGCTAGACTATCAGGACTTGGATAGAGATCCAGCTGCAGGTATTCTTTGGTGAATTCCGGATGCTCCTCAAATAGATACTTGAATTCCTCAGTTGATTTTGAAGTGAAAAAATCATTTTCCATGCGGGTGATGCTGACAGTGAACTCTTGATCTAAGATTTCGGAAGAAAGTTCACAGCCTTCTTCCTTTTTGCCGCAGGCAAATGCCAAGATCAGTAAAAGAGAAAAGTATAGGTATCGTGTGTAGCTGATAAGCATGAATGAGTTTTTTTCAAAAATAGGAATTGCAACGGTAAGAATTGAAATAGTGCATGTATTCGACTGTCGCCAGAATCCAGTGAAAATTAGTGAGACTTAACTAGCCACGAACTGCCTTCAAAATCACCTCATAAACATCCGTAGGCTGGATTGTCTCTGAACTCACCAAGCTCTTCGCTTGAGAAACCAAGAGCGGCTTATCCAAATGATCCTCACTTAATCTTCCATGTGCGCCTTTTACAAGTGTTGCGTCCAATGGTATCACATCCATTAAGTATCGGAAACCTAGCTTTTTCTTCAAGACTTTTGAACCCACAGTAAGCATTGGGTACTTAATATCTGGGCTCAAAATGAGCTCTACTGGATCATAACCCGGTTTTTTGTGAATATCCACACAGCGGGCATAATCCGGTGCTTTTGCATCATCGAGCCAGAAATAATAAGTAAACCAAGAATCTTTGTCTGCCATTACAACTAAATCCCCAGAGCGCTCATGATCTAAGTGATACTTCTTTTTCCCTTCCTCATCCAGCACCATTTCTACGCCTGCAGTCTCTTCCAATACCTTTTTCACCTGGGGCAAAATGGCTAAATCATTCACATGCACATGGGCAACCTGATGATCTGCCACTGCAAAAGCTTTGGAAGTGCCTGCATCCAATGTCTCTAATCCCTGCTCATTTTTCACTTGAATCCAACCTCGATTTCTAAAAATCCTATTCAAATGAACTGGCTTGCTCACTGATGTAATCGCATATTCAGATAGTAAAATCACCTGCGTCCCCTGCTTTTCGAAGTAAGTGATCAAATCTTCAGCTAGCTCATCTACTTCCTTGAGATACTTTCCGATTTTGTCGAAATCTATTCCATACTTCTGAAGAGAATAATCTAAATGCGGAATGTAAATCAGGTTGAGGGTTGGGTTGTGCCATTCATCTACTTTCTTCGAAGCTTCAGCAATCCACTTGCTTGAGGCTATGTTGGCATTTGGACCCCAAAAGGAGAAAAGAGGAAATTGCCCCAATTCTTGTTGAAGCCTATCACGAAGCTCCATCGGCTGGCTATGACAATCAGGTTCCTTCCTGCCATCGGCAAGATATAGTGGCCGTGGTGTTACGGCATAATCTGCACTTGAATACATATTGTACCACCAAAACATATTCGCTACAGTGAAATCAGGATTTTCTTTCTTTAGCGTTTCCCAAACCTTCGGCGACTGTACCAACTTATTGGACTGGCGCCAAAACTTGATTTCACATTCGTCTTGGAAGTACCAACCATTTCCCACAATACCATTTTCACTTGGCCACTTTCCGGTCAAATAAACAGACTGAGCAGAACAGGTAACAGCGGGCAATACTGGCTCCACTACTGCTCGTTTACCTTTTTCAATCCACTTTTTCAAGAAAGGCGTATGCTCACCGATTAGCCGGGGAGAAAGAGCAACGATATCTAAGACAACGGTTTTCTTCATTTCAATTCATTTTATTGATTACCCATTCCAATTCTCTGGAAATAGATTCGCCTAAACTTAAGCGCGTGTCTTCGGGTAATACCTCCCAAGTATAGGTCTCAACTTCCAGATGATTAGTCAAAGAAGGATTTTTTAAAATTTCATTGAGAACAATTGAAATTTGATCCTGAGTGGAAGCAAGTGCTCCATAATTATCCAGAAAGACGGGGACGTGAAAATGGATTCTCCACTCATCTTCATTCGTATTCCCCAAGACCTTGAGTGCTTGCGGCAAGTCAGGATAAGATTTTAATGTACCGTTTTTCAGCCTTGCCACCACTTGATGCAGGTAAGTAGATTCCTCAAAAGGCAATAATTTCACCTTTACCAAATCTCTGGCTTCTGGCTCTGCAGGGATCAATACTTTTAAAGCAGCAGAAATCTGGATCTTTCCGATCTTGATTCCGGCTTTTTGGAATTTGGCAAATGTATCAGCAGGCTTTTCATAGACAATAGCAAAATGACATACATCGTAACAGACTTGAATATGCTCTTTGAGGTATTCTTCTGCTAACTCCTCAGAAATATTGAATTTTTCGGCAAGCCATGGTTTTCCCAAAGGAAGCAGCCACTCTGAAAATAGCCGGATCATCTCCTCGGAATTTTCAAGAATCCCATCTGGTTCCGGCTCTATATCCAAGTGCAGCGATTTACCGGTTTGCTTTTTGATTTCTACTAATTCAGAAACCACCTCTAGTAAATGTTGTGTGGCTGTCAGCATCCCGGCATCCAATGCGGCTTTGGATTTGAACCAGTGTCTGTAGGAAATAGGTGAAGTAGAAATACCTCCATCCAACCCTTCAGGTAAAAGTTGAGCTAAAATCCGAAAGGATCTGATGGTATAGTCGCGACGATCGGTAGTAGTCCAATCGGGAAAATGAACCTGGTCTTTTACTGTAGTGCGGTGAAAATCTCCGTATGGAAATCCATTCAAGGTGAAAACATATGCGTGATTAGCTTCCAACCAACTCTTAAATTTAGTTAATTGTACTGGGTTTTCGAGTAGGAGGCTTGCTTCATGGGAAATCCGTAAGCCAATACCAAAAGGCTTATCTACATGTAAGCGATCCTTTATTTCCGGAATGTATTTTTTGAGATTTTCGAAGGTCGCTTCCCAGCTTTCTCCTGGGTGAATATTGCTGCAGTAACTGAGGTGAAAACCTTTGATTTCCATGAATAAAGATGGTTTTTACTGAATTAACTATTGATCAAATTTTCTTTTTGATTGAAGCTTTTGAGTTTTGCTATAGACTGATGAATTAGCTGATGATCCATTTCGTGAACTTCCTCGCCTTTGCCCAGGTCTTTCAAAAGCATAATAGTGAGTTGACCGCCTAAGTGTTCTTGGAATTCCTGTAAGCCTTTGATAAGGTTATCTCCACCTAATTCTGGGGCGAAAAGCTCAAAGCCTAAGGTTTTAAAGACCGTAATTATTCTAGAAAGATCAGGTTCTGAAATCCATCCTTTAAGATATGAATAGGTAGAATCCAAGGCAATTCCGATAGCCACAGCTTCACCATGACGAATTCTGAAATCACTTAAATGTTCTAACTTATGAGCTGCCCAGTGACCAAAATCCAATGGCCTAGAAGAACCGAACTCGAATGGGTCTTTTCCGGAAATATGATCTAAATGCATCTGAGCGCATCGAACGATCAATTCTTGCATGGGCTGCATTTCACGGGATGCGAGAGCTGCAGAATGAGCTTCAATCCAGGTAAAAAAGCTTAGATCTTTGATCAACGCCACTTTTATCGCTTCGGATATGCCGGATCTCCAATCTCTGTCATCTAGGGTTTTCAGGAAATCAAAGTCATTCAGCACTGCGTAAGGTGGGGTAAAAGTCCCTAAGTAATTCTTTTTGCCAAATAGGTTCACAGAGTTTTTTACACCTACCGCAGAGTCATTTTGCGAAAGAACGGTGGTAGGAATACGGATTAATCGAATGCCTCGATGTGAAATCGCTGCAGCAAAACCAACCATATCAATAACCGCCCCGCCACCTATCACCGCGATATAAGAATGCCTATCAATTCCAAACAAATGCGTTGCTTCCACTATTTTCTTATAGATGGCCTCATCATTTTTTGAGGCTTCCCCACCTACTACGACGATAGGATCACATGCAATTGAAAAAGATTCAGAATGGGCTTTCGCATAAGCTGTTAGCTGTAAAACCAACTGAGGATGGGCTTCTGCAACTCCACTGTCCACCACGAAAAGAACCTTAGCATGTCTGTCTTTGGCCAGCAGATCAACAAATGTTCTATTTCGCAAAGAGAAAATAGCTTCCGAAAAACATACAGGATATTTATAGGGTACTGAAAATACTTGTTCAATAATCGTATTCATGGCAACAGGGTATGGGCTTAGGCTGTATACTGGAATAAATACAATTCCGAGCCCTTTTTAGTTCTTTGTGTCAGGTAACAGCAAATTTCTTGGCTAACCAAAGTGAAATCGGCAGCAACAATAACACAATTATTCCAATCTGCCATCCTGCGAAAGCTGCTGTAATGGATGCATTGACAATGACTAGGGAAATAACGGCAGCTTTGACGGATTTGCCTATGAGTTTTGGGTTTTGGTTGCGAATAGCTTTGACCAAAGGTGGAAAAATCATGTAGCTGAGTAACGCTAAGAAAGGAAAAACTTCCCATATCTCTGTTTTGTGTACAATTGGCATAGCACCAATGATAAAGATCACAATCACATACATGGATAAACCTCCATAGAGTGCATTTCTGTTTTTGCCATGTACTTCTCCACGACTGATCATGGTGATCGCAGCTACAAATATCAATGGGATAAATCCCAAAGGCCAGACTGTAGGAAGTAAATCAGGAACTACACTGACGCCGAGAAACAAATTACCTGCTCGGCAAAGTCCCATGTTTATTGGGCCTAAGAAATTCTGGTGTTTTCCCCAATAATCATAAAGTACAGCCAGTACGGCCACCGCCAATGCTAATCCTGCAGCAATAGTATTCACCTGAGCTGCTGCTACCACACCTAATACCAAGAGCAAAAATGACATCCAGGCTGCCCCAGCTTTGGAAGCTCTTCCACTTGGGATAGGGCGCTCTGGCCTCTCCACCGCATCTAGGTCTGAATCGAACACATCGTTGAAGGCAACTCCACCCGCATACAATCCAATTGTACTCAATGAAAGCCATCCCAGATTAATTAGAAATTCATTAGCTCCAGACCCCCAATCTGCAATTATAAATCCCCATGCACCTGCCACCGCAAAGCCAGCCCCGATATCGGCAATTGCTGTGACTACATTTGCTGGGCGCGTGAGCTGAAGGTAGGCGAAAAGACGGGAAGACCCCATAATTAATTCTCTACAACATTAGAAGAACCTTCTACTTTAGGTGTTTGTCCGCCTCGAAGCACCGAGTTACCGCTCATTTTTTTGGTTTGATCCAAAGGCGCTGCGTTTAGCCAGTCTTGCTCATCCATTTGCCCACTTTGGCCAAAGGCTGTCAAGGCATTTTGGTACGTGACTAGCTTGATATGTTCTTCTGGTATTCCGGATTTACGCATAAGGTCAGCAGTTTTTGGCACTGCCAATGGATCTGAAATCCCCCAATCCGCCGCTGAATTTACTATAATCCGCTCCGGACCATACTGCTTCACGATATCCACCATGCGCTCAGACCCCATTTTGGTATGTGGATAAATAGTAAATCCGGCATAATATCCACGGTCTAAAACTTCTTTTACTGTCTCTTCATTGTTATGATCTACGATCACCATTTTAGGATCCAGGCCATGTTCCTCGGATACATCCATGCTACGAATAGTGCCTTTTCTTTTATCTCTGTGTGGTGTGTGGATAAGTACCGGGAGATCGACTTCTTTTGCCAGTTCTAACTGTAGTCTATAAAATCTGTCCTCCGCTTCGGTCTGGTCATCGTAGCCAATTTCTCCAATCGCTACTACCCCTTCTTTGCCTACATAAAGCGGCAGCAATTCCATCACCTGTTCTGCCAAAGCTTCATTATTCGCCTCTTTGGAATTCAAACCCATCGTACAATAATGAACTATACCGAATTGACTCGCACGAAAGCGCTCCCAGCCAATGAGCGTACTGAAATAATCTTTAAAACTGCCAACTTCCGTCCGTGGCTGACCTAGCCAAAATGCAGGCTCAATCACTGCGACTATACCCGCTTTTTGCATGGCTTCATAGTCATCAGTAGTGCGGGATACGACGTGGATATGTGGATCTATATACATGGTATTTGAATTTAGAATGAAGGATTGTAAAATTAGTAATTAAACACGAGTAAGCTGAAACGCCGAACCAACGGTTTCCCAAGCAATAGCCTCCCTATCAAGACTGGACTCTTGAGCTGGAAGTGACTCCAGCAATTCTTTCGCCGGAGCATAGGCCGATTCTTTCAGGGTCAATAGTACAGCTTTAACCTGTAGCTGATCTTTAGTGGCCAATGCTTTTTTCAGATCATCCAAGTACATGTCATTGACAAAAGGAGCCACCAATCTCCATATCTCCGGCATTACAACTCTTCCAGCTGCCCAGCGTTCATGGGCAAAATCTCTTGCTATTGCCGCCAGAGCAGGATTTCTTCTTTCTTTCAACCCTTGAATTCTATACAATGGGTGCTGCATGAAGATAGCTTTCAATACCATTTGATTCCAATTGGCTTCGGGGAAATACTTAGCTGGAAAGGGATTGTCCAAAGCAATGGCATCGAATACCAAAGAAATATTTGTGCGCAAGCCATCAATTGCTCTTGGAATTAAATCCTCCTGAAAGGGCATAAGTGGCAACGCCGCAAATAAGGCCTGATGCTCATGCATGTCGGCCGTTTCAAAAAGCTGATTCATTGTTGCAAACCAAGACTCTTTCTGCTGTGGATAACTCAGCATCAACACCGTGCGTGCAGTTTGTAATTGATTCCAAAACTGAGGTTCAAAGCCGGAAGTTAGCTGATTTGCTTTTGCGCTATCGTCAGCAGAAAAGGAGATTTTTTCTTTTTTGAAGTATCTTGATGACTGACTGAAAGCCAGAAAAAATGTAGAAGGAATAGCTTCTGAGGTAATCTTGTCAGCTTGCTTACTGAGCCAATCCAATCCTTTCGGATTAGCTGATCTTGCAAGCAATTGTGTGAGAAAGCTTATTATTTGATTTTCCATAATACAGGTTACCGTTTTGGGCGTAGCGTCAACTTTACGGTGATTTTATAAAATACGTGGAAATCTACTAGAATATCCACTTAGATTATGCTCAGCGGTAGTAAAAAGTGCCATACCTGACAAAAATCATTTTCTGACAAAATCAGAGGTCATGTATTGTGTTTTTCCCTTATCTTTTTGGGACTTTTGAAACAAGAGTTCCCTGTGTAGAGAATAGAATGAAGCTTGATTTTGGAGGGAAAAGTGCTCATTTCCTTGTTTCAAAAGGCTTTATTTTCTTGATGATAAATTACTTATGACCCTAAGCTCACTCTTTATTGCACTATGTGGATTAGGCTGGATCATCGCCTATATTGAAGCTTTGCGAGTGGGCTTTCGGGATAAATCTTATGGAATTCCCTTTCTTACCCTTTCCTTAAATTTCTCGTGGGAGATATATTATACTTTTCAAGGCTACTTAGTGTTTGGTTACCATGTCTCTACCCTTGTCAATTTCATATGGATACTCATAGATATAGGAATATTGTTCACTTACTTCAAGTATGGACATCATGAGGTAAAAGCGAATAAGGTCACTTTTTTAGCTCAGTCGAGTGTAGTTCTGATTGCTTGCTTTGTGATACAGCATGTGGCGTTTCAATGGTTGGGAATAGTAAACGGAGCACTTTATATAGGTTACCTGATTAACTTCTTGATGTCCTTCTTATTTATCCGGATGTACTTCCGTAGGCCTGATTTGAAAGGGCAATCTCTGTTGATAGCCATTCCAAAGTGCCTCGGCACTTTTTCCACCACGCTATTATTTGGAATAATCGGCTCCAAAACTGCAGGAGGAGTACACGAGCCAATTCTGTATATTGGTGTGATAATCTTTGTTACGGATTTGATTTATATTTCTCTTGTAGCAAGGAGGAGGAAAAAACTTCTTCAGAGTTAAGGCAACTCTTATCGCTTGATCATAAAGTTTAACTTTGAAAAGTAATGGATTATTATAAGTGAGGCTTTCGAAAAAAAAGGTGCAATCAATGACTCTGACAGAACAACATATCGAAGAAATCGCCGAACTCCTTGACTGCGGAATGCTCTGCTTCTTTCACATTCCAACGGGAACAATTGAATCTCATCCTGATTCAGAGGATCTGTATTTAGACCCAGAACCTTGGAAAGAGCTCATCGAAAAACTTGAATCTGATTGGGGCAACTACATGCGATTTGAAAAAATGGATTCCCGTGAGGGATTTACGGTGATGGAAAATTTCGCGTATTCAATGACTGATAGCAAGTTTAGAGAAAAGCTTTTAGACCAACTCTCCAAGCGGAAACCCTTTCAGAACTTTAAGTATGCGATCGACACATCTCAGTATAGACAAGACTGGTTTGACTTCAAAAAGGAGGCATATATTGATTTTGTGAAAGGGCAAATAATGTAGAAACCAGTTTACTCCGCCTAAACTTACATGCCCAAAATCGGAATGATGGGTTAAGAAGGATATCATGATTTGAAACTCCAACCCAAAATAAATGTCACAAGCTTTTGATAGTTAATCAACGCAATCCTCATTTGATCTCAACATATCCGAAAGATGCGTACGATAGCGATATAGTAGGAATGGTGTAGATGCAGTTGTTAATCGCAATAAAAAACAGTCCAAAGAATTAGAAAAGCACATTTTAATGTTCCATTATTCGTTAACTTTGTAGCGTGGAGATAATTAGAGAAATAGTTTTTTATAAAGACCATTTTGAAACCTTCTTTGAGACCTTAAACGATAAGGCAAAGGGCAAAATCGATGAAGTGCTCTACATGATTTCAATTTTGGAGCGAATTCCTACAAAATTTTTCAAGAATATTCAAGGAATAAAAGACCTCTACGAAATACGAATAGAATATGAAAGTAATATCTACCGAATATTCTGTTGTTTCGACAAAGACAGTTTGGTTGTCTTATTCAATGGTTTTCAGAAAAAATCACAAAAGACACCAAAGAAAGAGCTGAAAAGAGCAGAAGCTATAATGATTGAATACTTTGAAAACAAAAAATAAAAACGATGGAACCTATAGATGAAAATATCAAGACATTTAGTAGCCACCTTAACAAACGCTACGGCAAAAGTGGTTCTAAAAACCGAACAGAGTTTGAAATCAAAGCAAAGGCATTTGCTATTGGCGAACTTATAAAGGAAGAAAGAAAACTTGCTGATATGACCCAGGAGCAACTTGCTGAAAAAATTGGTGCAAAGAAAAGTTTTATCTCAAGAATTGAAAATGGCAAAAGTGACATACAACTTTCTACTCTCTACCGACTGTTGGAATATGGACTTGGCAAAAAAATAAGCTTTACTGTGAAATAGATATAGCCTATTCGCCCCGGTCTGTTTCTTCACAGACCGGAATATGGCTTAAGAATTCCTTGTTAGGAAACAATCATGTTTTAAAACTGAGTGTCGTGAAAATGTCGTGAATAAGTCGTTGCTGATTTTTGTAAAAATTTTAAACTAATTATAATCTTACTAAAATTTCGAATTGAATGGAAGAGGAAGATTTTGGAAAAAAATTAATTGAAGTTAGAAAAGTAAAAGGATTAACACAGGCTGAGGTTGCAGAAATGTGTAAAATAGCAACACGCACAATTCAGCGGATTGAAACTGGTATTGTTAAACCTAGAGCTTTTACAATTAAACTCATAGAGGTGGCCATTTAACATCATATCAAATTCTGGATATATAATTTTTCAGCCTTAACCATTCTGTTGATCAGATTATGGAAAATGGTCTCTTTACTCTGAGACCGATTTGTTCTGTAGG
>NZ_JAYEEY010000031.1:0-53112 GCF_035156415.1 Algoriphagus persicinus | reverse complement strand
GGACATTTACTACAGCTGCTGCTAATGCGCCAGTTGCTCCGACTGTAACTTCTACAGATCCTGTAAACAACGCGACAAACGTGGCATTGAACAAGACTGTCAAAGCCGTTTTCAGTGAAGCAATGGATCCTGCTACACTAACAGGAGCAACATTCACACTGAAACAAGGTAATACGACAGTTGCAGGTACGGTAACTTCTACAGGGACAACGGCCTCATTTGTACCAAACACTCTACTGTTGCCTGGCCTTGTCTATACCGCTACTATTACTACTGGTGCTAAGAATTCATCAGGTACAGCATTGGAAAACAATTATGTTTGGACATTTACCACACCTGCAGCTGTTGCTCCAAAAGTGTTATCTACTGACCCGCAAAACAACGCGACAAACGTAATACTTGACAAAGTGGTCAAAGCGACTTTCAGTGAGCCAATGAATCCTGGGACGATTTCAGGAACAACATTTACGCTTAAACAAGGAGCAAACTCCATCAATGGATCTGTAACTTATAGTGGAACCACGGCTTCGTTTACTCCAAACAATCCGCTTTCAACTAACACGACCTACACAGCTACGATTACTACTGGTGCGGAGAATCTAGCTGGAACTGGTTTGAACGAGGATTATGTTTGGACTTTCACAACCTTGAATCAGCAGTCTGCCTACTTTGTAGATCTTAAAACTGCCGGAAGATTTGGAATTTTCGCTGCCACTGGCATTAGCAATAATGCGGGATTCAGCGTGATCCGAAATCTGGATGTGGGTATTACCCCAGGAGCACGGTCTTCAGTAACCGGATTCCCTCCTGCAACAATTGTAAACGGAGCAATCTATGCCTCCGATGATGCATCTCCTGCAGGTGTAGCAGCAATGCTGATACAAGCTAAACAACATCTGTTAGAAGCCTATTTGTTTGCTGAAGGAGCTACTTCCCCGGCACCAGCTACTGTAGCAGGTGATCAGGGTGGAAAAACACTTGCACCGGGTATTTACAAAAGCAATACATCGCTTTTGATCCAGGCAGGTGACCTGACATTGGATGCACAGGGTGATCCTAATGCAGTTTGGATTTTCCAGATTGGTTCAAGTTTCACCACAGTGGGAGGAGCAGGTGGAAGTATCATCCTAAGCGGAGGAGCTAAAGCCGAAAATATCTTCTGGCAAGTGGGAAGCTCTGCTACGATTGGAGACAACACTGCCTTCAAAGGAAATGTATTGGCATTAACCTCAATCACCATGAATTCCAATGCTAAAATCGTAGGAAGAATGCTCGTTCTCAATGGAGCAGTAGTGATGACGAATACAAATACCATTGAAAAACCTTAATTCAAACTAATGAACTTAATAACACATAAAACGAAGGGATTGCGCGCTGCGTGGTCCCCTAATATCCCCAAGGTCAAAGCTCTGATTGTTGGCGCTCTGATATTTGGTGCAGGAACGCAATTCACGGTTCAAGCACAAGAAGATCAGTACACTAGGCCATCTTGGAAGTTTGGAGCTGCAGCTGGAGCGAATTTTAATTTCAATCAAGGCCTTACCCAACGATTAAACTCAAGTTTAACCGTTCCTGCGGGTTTTAACCATGGAAATGGGGTAGGCTTGTTTCTTGGTCCCGTGATCGAATATCATAATCCTGAATCAAGGTTTGGAATGATGCTTCAGGCGGGGTATGACAGTAGAAAAAGTACCTTCGACCAGATCACCACTCCTTGCAATTGTCCGGCAGATTTGTCTACCGATTTAAGTTATCTTACTGTTGAGCCAAGCCTTCGTTTTGCTCCATTTAAAAACAACTTCTATCTGTATGCAGGTCCAAGGTTTGCTTTCAACAGAACGAATGCCTTCACTTACCAGTTGGGGATTAACCCGGAATTCCCGGATCAGGCTCCGACTCCTGCGGTAAATGGGGAATTCAGCAATACCAATCAAACACTGGTTTCTATGCAGATAGGAGCAGGACATGATATCCAGCTTTCATCTCAAAACAGAAAAATACAAACGGTGCTTTCTCCATTCATAGCTATCCAGCCCTATTTTGGACAGAATCCACGTTCCTCTGAAACATGGACTTTGACTACACTCCGGGTTGGGGCAGCCTTGAAATTTGGTAAAGGCCGTAAAATTCCGGTGGTAGTTCAAGCTCCGGCTACAATTCCAATTGTGGAACCAGTAGTTGGGTTTGCAGTAAACTCTCCGAAAAACGAACATGGAGTAACAAGCATCATAGAGACTTTTCCAATTCGTAACTATGTTTACTTTGATGTAGATTCACCCGTCATCCCAAACCGTTATGTGACCCTTGAAAAAAATCAGGTGAAAGATTTCAAAGCAGATCAATTGGATGTCTTTGCGCCGAAAGATCTAGCTGGCCGGGCCGACCGACAACTGATGGTTTATTACAATGTATTGAATATACTTGGTGACCGTATGGTTAAACATCCTTCAACAAATATCAAATTGGTTGGCTCTTCAGAAAAAGGAGCTCAGGAAGGAAAAAGCATGTCTGAATCAGTCAAAAATTATTTGACAAATACGTGGGGAATAGGCGCTTCCAGGATTGCTACAGAAGGGTTGTCTAAACCGAGAATACCTTCCAAAAAGGCAGGTGGAACCCGCGAGCTTGATGTTCTCCTTGATGGTGACCGTCGGGTGTCGATTGAAAGCAGTTCTCCTGTATTGTTGATGGAATTTAAAGGTGGTTTGGATGCCGCATTAAAACCGGTTTCTTTGGTAGCACCGGAAGAAAGTTATGTTACTTTCAATGTAGACGGTGCGGCGAATGCCTTCAGCTCTTGGGAATTGGAAGTCAAAGATTCACAAGGAAATGTACAGAATTTCGGACCTTATACTGAAGATAAAATAAGTATTGCCGGTGAATCGATTTTAGGAAGAAAACCAGAAGGAGATTATACAGTAACCATGGTAGGTCAGACTAAAAATGGCCAAACCATAAGAAAAGAGACTCCGGTAAAAATGGTGCTTTGGACGCCCCCAACCAGTTCGGAAGGAAATAGATTCAGTGTTATCTATGAATTCAATAATGCCAAGGCAATTGCATCGTATGAGAAATTCCTTATTGAGGTTGTTGCGCCAAAAATACCTAAAGGAGGTACAGTAACAATTGAAGGTCATACAGATACAATTGGAGAGGAAGCATACAACCTTGGATTATCTCAGGCTCGGGCAAACGATGTCAAAAGTATTCTGGAAAAAAGCTTGTTGAAGTCTGGAAAAACTGACGTGAAATTTGTGGTAAATGGATTTGGTGAAGATGAAAAAGTCTCTCCGTTCAAAAACAAATTTCCTGAGGAGCGTGCTTATAACCGTACCGTTATCATTGATATCACTCCGGGTAAATAGGAATTATTGATCAATCGAATCTTTTATTATAAAGACAGTTCTGAATATTCAGAACTGTCTTTATTTTTTAAATAATTTGGCTAACAAAAGTATTGAATATCTGTTTGAGTGATTAAAAACGTTCCCTATCTAGAATAAGTAGCTTAAACTATTTTTTAGGCAGTTTTGTAATAGGAGAGTTTTTTTTATTTATCTCCTGAAGGTTTGGGGGATTGTGAAAAGTATCTATAGTCAGATCAAAACCTTTCAGGTATTTATTTCCCTTTTTTTAATCGATAAAATAATGTTGGCGTAAGTCCAGTTATTTTTTTAAACTGAGTTGAAAGGTGGGAAGCACTGCTATAGTTCATTCTGTGAGAAATTTCTTTTAGAGATAGTTCGTTATAAAGTAATAATTCCTTGACCTGTTCAATTTTGTGTGTTATAATAAATTGCTGGATAGTAATTCCTTCTACCTCAGAAAAAATGTTTGATAAATAAGTGTAGTCGTAACCTATCTTTTTACAGATGAAATCAGAATGATTTACCTTAGGCAATTCTTCATTGTAGTGAATCATTTTTATGACCACGTTTTTGATTTTATCGATCAAAATACTTTTTTTATTATCAAGTATTTCTAAACCAACAAGTTGCAGGCTTTTCCTAAGTTCATCAATCTGATAACTCGTAATACAGTTTTTGGTCTCCACCAGTCCAAGATCTATAGACAAATATTGAATGCCAATCCTATCCAACTGTTGCTGAACAATCAATTTGCATCGAAGGCTGACCATAAATTTAATATGTATTTTCAAAATACTATTAATTTTTAAATTATAAATGTTGTCCAAAAAGGATTGACAATAATTTTAAAAAAACAGTAGTGGGTATGATGATATTTTAAAAAATGCAGGTAAATTTTTTATTCTTAGGAAAAAACTTGTCCTAATTTGAAGCTGGAATTACAGCAAGTAAAAGGTTGAGAATTGTGTCAGAGTCTTGGCAGACTTACAGTGTAGATTAGTGATATATCTGGGGGACAAGGTTAAGTATAAAACAGCCGGTTTCCTATCTTTCATAATTACTGTATCTTTCCAATTCCAATATCAACTGTTAAGATGACGTTAAATTAACTGTAGATTTCTACCCGTAATGTAAGAAGTAACACGGCAACATTGCTTTGGAATTCAACTTCATGAATATTCACAGAAGTTGGATTGGATGGCAACGGTTATTTTATCCGCTTTTATTCATTTCTTACCCAGAACGTTTAATCTAGTATAAGTAAAGCTATTGACATATAAATAGGGTGAAATAATCCACCCCAGTTTAATCCTTACTCACTGGCAGCTTCTTCGTTAATTTCTGATGTAGCCAATTTTGTGAGATTGGAATCAGTTTCTTTCTCCTTATTTAAGGTTTCGCTCAGAATTGCTGCAGCATCTTTGAAACCCATCTTAGTTGCAAATGCTACCAAGCTTCCATAGGAAGCAATTTCGCAATGCTCCACCTTTTGGCTGGCAATAATAATTCCTGCATCCCTCACCATAGTATCGGCATCAGTGTCTTCGAGAATTGATTCCGCTTCTTTTAGGAGACCTTCCATAGCATCACATTTAATCACCTGAGGTTTCATACCAAGAATTTCAAATACTTCTTCCAGACGGTTCACATGTTCTTTGGTCTCTGCTAAATGCTTGTCAATAGCTGCTGAAAGCTTTGGTGAAGTAGCACCTATACTCATTTTAGGCAATGCTATTACTAAATGCTTTTCTGCCCAATAGATGAGATGTCTTTTACCTCATCAGTGAAAAGCTTTTGAAATTTTGATTCCCTGTTGGAAGATTTTTGTTTGAGTGGCCATATTTACTTTTGCTAGTTGGTTAATTGTTAAATCATAATCCCCAATTTAGAGACCAACATTTATACGCATTCATTTATGCCTCTAAATCAAATGATTAGAGCCATCTATTTCCTTTTGCAGGTTTTGGGGATATTTTTCTGCTAATCAACTTGTTGAGAGAAGTAAGCAAGTTGAGAAGAATAGTCGCTATTGAATAGAGGATTAAGTGAAGAAATTTTAGATAAGTTGGTTCTACTCTTTAGTTAATGAAAAACACGGTTCTTATTAAGCTCAATTACAAATGGGCAACAACCACGAGCGTTTTAAGACTGAATATCAGGATTCTATGAGGGAAATTCAGCTGGTGGCCAGATTTTCATTGCAAAACTTCCATTTAGTTTAAAGGTTTCGTTTGATATATTTTCAAACAATGTCTGTTTATTTTAAGTGATAGATTATGAATACAGGGTTTTGATTATGGGGTGTGTTTAATTTTTTAAGTTTAGGGGTGAATTGGTTTTGATCAAGATTCATAGTCTGAATCTTTTCATAGGCGTAATCCGAATCAATATTTATGATGGCCGTTTTTGAGAAAGGGTCTGCTGGAGGAGGGATTGCTTGGCTAGGGAGTAGAGACTCTAATCCATTTTCAAATTTTGATATTGAAGCATTTTTTTTGTCAATGAACAATAGATTAGTAACCTATCACCAGCCTGATTAACTCTTACACAATTTGGGGTTTTAAACTGGCCAGGATCTTCACCCGTAGCTTTGATTTCAAATAGAAAATCTCCGTTAATATCGAATATCTGGATTTTTTGCTGCTTTATATTGTCCTGAACAATTATTTTCTCCTCGTAGAAGAAATGTTTTTCAGCATCTGCTAGATTTCATTTTCACTTGGATGTATCACATCTATACTTTCTACTATTTCTGATAAGAATATCTGTTTTCCTGATGTAGGTTCAATAATATGTGTTTGTGTATTATAAATGTGTCATTATTCTTCTTGCAGCATGTGAAAAGTAATAATATTGAAATTAAATAGATGCGTTTCATTAGACTTTGTTTTTATGCCTTGGGTATTTCATTCTGTGACCCAAGGCATATCAGTAAATTTATTATTAAGCATATTCCATCGGACAACACCATCCACCTTCTTCACATCTATATATACGTCTATATATAGGAATTCCCATATTATCCATTCCAACAGAGTACCCAATGAAATTTTGATAATGTAGTGCAATCTCAGTCCCAGGACAAGCCTCATATATTGAAGAACTAGATTGTGCCAAAGCTGCATTATCCATATTGATGAAAGGATCTGTAAGACTCAACTTCACATTCAGTAATAGCGCCATAAAGAAGATCCCCACAGCGGCTGTTTTTACTAATTTATTGAATTTAGTATTCATGTTTCTAAGAATTTAATTTAAGAATTTATTTTTTATTGATGTGAATTTTTCGTTTTCACTTACGCTTTCTTTCTCTTGTCTGCGACAGCAGAAGGAAAATCAAAATACTGTCAAGTCATAGCCTGCCTCCTTCCTTGCCTATCGGCAGATAAGTCTTTTGGATTCATAAAATGGATCCCTTCCCTCTGTGTATCAGAAGGAAGAGTGATGTTTGTTTTTGAAATAAGGTAAGTAGGCCTATGTTTAAGTTCCATGTACATTTTGCCTATGTATTCTCCTATTACTCCCAGTACCATTAGCTGTATTCCGGATAGGAACACAATACTGGCCACTAGAGATGCCCATCCCGGGACTGTCATACCGAGAAACACCATGGTAATCGCATAGATACCATATCCGAAAGCCAGACATGCAAAAAACAACCCTACTGCCAGTGCAAACCGTAAGGGTTTTACGCTGAATGAGGTGATCCCATTGCTTGCCAGGTTGATCATTTTCCAGATCCCGTACTTGGTTTTCCCAAACCTTCTTTTTTCCTCCCGGTAGTAGGTAACAGCCTGTTTGTATCCTATCCATGAAAATATCCCCCTTAGGTACAGGTTTTGGGTTTGGACACCCCGGATAATATCGGCTATTTTTCTGTCAAACAGCCGGAAATCCGCACCGTTCGGCAAGACCTCATGATCCGCGAGCCAAGACAAAAGCCTGTAATAGCCCGTAGACGTCAGTCTTTTGAAGAGGGAAGACTGTCCTTCATTTCTGCAGACTGCCGTAACGATGTCATTGCCTCTTTGCCAAAGCGCTATCATTTCCGGGATGGCTTCCGGTGGTTTTTGCAAATCGGCGTCCATAGTGACAATACAATCACCAGTTGCATGGTCTATCCCGGCTTTGAGGGCAGCCTGATGTCCAAAATTCCTAGAGAAGCTGATATAGCTGACAGATGAATTACGGGAATAGGCCAGTTCTATCTCCAGTTGCGTTCCGTCCTTACTACCATCGTTGACCAATAAAACTTCATAGCTATATTCTTTTAGCGTTGATTCTATACGCACAAGAAGGGGAGCTATATTCTCAGCCTCATTGTAGCAGGGAACCACGATGGATACTAAAAAATCATTCATTTTCGATGAGGTTAAAGAGTTCGGGTTCCTGTGCTTTTTGCTTTTTCTCTATGATTTCATTCACGCTGGCTTTAGCTGTCTCACTATCTTTCCAGTCAGCTGTCCTTACATAGGTATGGATCCCCAAAAAAATGAGCCATACAGAACCTGCCACTATTAATATATATCTGTTCTTGAGGGAAAGCCACTGATCGACTTGCCAAATCACTATCAATGCTATTCCTATTATGCTAAGATACATATAGTGATCTGCGGTGATTACAGTACGGGGTAAGGGTATGATATGTAATACTAACAGGAGGTTGATGAAGAAAAACAAAAAACCAACTACTACAATCTTGTTTCCTTTGCGAAAATTGTCCCAGATGAAATAGCCTATAATTCCAACTAGGATGATGTAGCCATAAAAATACAGGGGAAGGGACTCACCGGGAGAAATAGGGAACGGATGGAAGAAATACAACTTGACGGGAGCCAGAAATCGGAAGATGTATTCGGTGATACTATACAGGCCAAACACCAGTCTCTGATAAAAAGGATAACCGTCCTGATTTATCGTTCCGAGATTGTTTATCAATGAAAAATACCAGAAGCTAAACGCCATCAAACAAAACGGGATTTTTTCAATGATAACCCGGGAGGAAAGGAATTGGCTCCTCTTTATTTTATTCCTGTAAATCGGCCCCAGGCAAAATCAATAAGCAACAAATTCAGTGGAAGAATGATTGCCTGTTCCTTGGAGGCAAATCCAAAAACATAAGCTGAGGCAGTAATGATTAACCAGATCGGTTTACTGTTCTGAATGTACCTGAAATAAGACCAGATCGCGGACAGGGTAAACAGACCATAGAGGATAATTTTGGAAGCACTGATCCAAGCGACGGATTCTACCTGAAGAGGATGTATAGCAAAAAGCAAAGCTGCTAAAAATGCATAACCATGAGTTCTGGAATTACCAATGGTTGGTAAAAATCTCTTAATAAACCGTAAAGAAATACTAAAGACGAGCCAGGAATTAATTAGGTGGATCAACAGGCATGCAGTATGAAAAGCGGTGGCATTCATCCCAAAAACCAGATTTATCAACAGGTAAAAAAGCGAGTTGACAGGTGAGTATTGGCCTTGCCAAAAATGGGTAAAATGAAACAGTATTACCTCCAAAGATGAATGGTGAACAAGTGGATTTTCCAAGACCTGCCAGGTATCGTCCCAGGCCAGTTGGAAATCGTTGGAAAATGTAGGTAGGAATACAAAAATTGTGATCCCTGATACTATTAAAATGAGTTTATAGGAATTGACCCAAGATGCTGACCAAGTGTCGGGAAGAATAGTTGATCTAGGATGTAAAGTTGTTCATGAGAAAAAATTATTGTCTCCAAAATTAAAAAAAGAAAGTTTTAATAAATCGGACAAAATCGGACAAAATTTATTTTAACTGTATGAAAATGAGGGATTGCCTATAAAATAAGTTTGAAAAATACTGAAATTCCTTTTATTTTAGGTCAATTACTTTATAAGCAATATCCCATTTCAACTATTATTTTTTTATGGTACAAAAAGCCAAAACCAGACAGCAAATCGCAGATGAATATGGTATTTCTTTCAAGACACTTTCCCGCTGGATTAAAAACAGAAAACTTCCAATCGAGAACGGACTGCTAACTCCGATAGAACAAAGAATTATTTATGAAGCTTTGGGCTTACCTCCCATTGCAAATAAGACAGCATGATTTTTTGTCTTTAAGAAATAGAGCGCCTATCTTTAGGCTATGAATCCAACTCCAAGAACCTACGTGCATCATTCTTACCACCATCTTCGATGAAGGGGTAGGATTGCTATGGTTTTTTGGTGAAAAATATAGAGGCCTATTCCTTTCCGGGATAGGCCTTTTTGTTTCTAGTGCTATGCTGCTTTTCCAGAAGCAGTATGATATTCGTCACTGCGAGACGAGGAACGAGACGCGGCAGTCCCTGTATTAAAAGAGGGATTGCGTCGCTCCTTCGTCACTCGCAAGGATGATAAATGAAGAGTAATTAAAAGAACAGAATACACCCAAATACCATGAATATGAACACAAAACAAAAAAACTGGGTCTTTACCGACCCGAGACTCCAAAAACTAAGGCAGGAATATGAATTGTACACGGAGGAGGATTTTAAAGTCTGGAAGATTCTCTTCGAGCGTCAAATGCCGAATCTGCCAAAAGCTGCTTCTAAAGCTTATCTGGAAGGAGTGAAGCTGGTAAAGTTTACAGCTGATAAAATCGCCAACTTTGAAGAGTTGAATCAGATTCTGGCTAAAAGCACAGGCTGGGAAGTGCATGTAGTTCCGGGGCTGATTGACGATGACTTGTTTTTTGGACTATTGAATAACAGGCGGTTTCCATCTTCCACCTGGCTTCGTACTATGGAGCAACTGGATTATTTAGAAGAACCTGATATGTTTCATGATGCTTTTGCACATATGCCGTTGCTGACAAATCAGCCCTATGTGGACTTTCTGGAAAACCTCTCTGGAATTGCTCTAAGGCATATAGACAATCCTTGGGCGATCCAGTTGCTGAGTAGGATCTACTGGTTTACCATCGAGTTTGGACTAATAAAAGAAGAAGAGGAATTAAAAATATACGGTGCAGGCATCCTAAGTTCGGCTGGAGAGACTAAATTCAGCCTTTCAAATGAACCTGCCCATTTCGATTACGATGTGCGTATGATTCTGAATCAGGAATACTGGAAGGATCGCTTTCAGGATAAATACTTTGTGATCGAGAGTTATGAGCAGCTTTATGAGTCGCTTCCGGAAATAGAGGAAGTGCTGGAGGAGATGCTGGGTAGTCGGGAGACCGAAGACCGAAGCGGGAAGTAGTAAATGTAGTCAGTGGTGGAAAGTAAAAATAAAATGACCCAAGATAGGAGACAAGAGACCGAAGAATGTGCCACTTCCGTCTCCTGTCTTCCGTCTTCCGTCTTCGAAGAATGAAAATAGCAATCATTAAATATAATTCCGGCAATGTGCAGTCGGTGCTCTATGCAATGGAGCGATTGGGAGTGGAAGCTGAATTGACTGATGATCCTGAAAAAATCCGAGCTGCTGATAAAGTGATCTTTCCCGGTCAGGGAGAGGCAAGTTCTGCTATGAGATACTTAAAAGAGCGAAGGCTTGATCAATTGATTTCTGAAATCAAGCAGCCTTTTTTAGGTGTTTGCCTCGGATTACAATTGCTTTGTGAGCATTCTGAAGAGAATGATACTGAATGCTTGGGTGTATTTCCAGTCAAAGTGAAGCGATTTGTGCCAGAGAATTCTCAGGAATTCAAAGTGCCTCATGTGGGTTGGAATGAGTTGGAGAACTTGGCAGATAATCCACTCTTGAAAGATCTGTCCGTTGAGCCATTTGTGTATTATGTACATAGTTTCTTTGCTGAGTTGAGCGATCTGACCATTGCCCAGACGCATTACATCCATGATTTTTCCGCCATGCTCCATCGGGATAATTATTATGCCATTCAGGCTCACCCGGAGAAGAGTGGATTGGTGGGTGAAAAGTTATTATCTAATTTCTTGAAACTTTAATTTTCTAAATCTTGTGTCCACTCTTGATTCTTGCGACTTGATACTTTAAAAAAAATGCAAATTATTCCAGCTATCGACCTCATTGGAGGTAAATGTGTCCGACTAAGTCAGGGCGATTACAGCAGTAAAAAAGAATATCATGACGATCCGCTAGAAATGGCCAAGCGTTTTGAAGGAGTGGGTATTCGTCGTCTGCATTTAGTGGATTTGGATGGTGCCAAAGCCAAAAAGATTGTGAATGCGGATGTTTTGCAGCGAATCACTACCGGCACAAATTTGCAGGTTGATTTTGGTGGAGGCATTCAAGCGGATGAAGAAATTGAGAAAGCCTTTACCTTGGGAGCTAAGCAAGTGACAGGAGGAAGTATAGCTGTGAAGAATGCTGCGCTGTTTGAAGCATGGATTACTAAATATGGTTCTGAGAAAATTATCCTTGGAGCAGATGCCAAGAACAAGAAAATCGCTGTGGGAGGCTGGGAAGAGACTACCTCAGTTGATTTGATTCCATTTATCAAAGACTATGTTGCCAAAGGAATTACCTATGTGATCTGCACCGATGTGGCTAAGGATGGTTTGTTGCAAGGGCCTTCTATCGATTTATACAAGGAGATTTTAAAAGAAATCCCTGGTGTTAAATTGATCGCCAGTGGCGGAGTTTCCTCAGTCAAAGATCTTGAGGAATTGGAGAAAATTGGAGTATATGGGACGATTGTAGGAAAAGCGTATTATGAAGGAAGAGTGACGCTGGAGGAACTGGCAGCTTTTGTGTGATTTACTGATAAGAATGGCGATTTACGTTATGGGATTTAAGACATTGACTTGAACCTCAATCTACAATCTTTACACTCTACATTGTTAAATGGTTAAGGTTGAAAAATGAGATGAACACTGGCGGGGAACTCGTAAATCCAAAATCATATATCGTAATTCAAAATGATGAATGATGAATGTTGAATATCGAATAATGAAGTATATAAAGGTGAAGTTAAACAATGCTTACTAAACGAATTATTCCCTGCCTAGACATCAAAGAGGGTCGTACTGTCAAAGGAGTCAACTTTGTAGAGCTAAGGGATGCAGGTGACCCTGTGGAGCTTGCAAAAATCTACTCTGATGAAGGAGCTGATGAACTGGTGTTTTTGGATATCACAGCTACGGTGGACAAACGTAAAACATTGGCCGAACTCGTTACCAAAGTGGCTAAAGCCATCAATATTCCTTTTACCGTTGGAGGAGGGATTTCTACAGTGGAAGATGTGAAGGTTTTGCTGAATGCTGGAGCAGATAAAATTTCCATTAATTCATCGGCGGTGAAAAATCCTCAGATCATCAATGAAATGGCTGCTGAATTCGGCTCCCAATGCATCGTGGTCGCCATTGATACTAGAAATGTGGATGGAATTGACTTTGTACATACGCATGGCGGAAGAAAGGCTACTTTGCTGAAAACCCAAGCTTGGGCTCAGGAGGTGTGTGATCGGGGAGCAGGAGAGATCTTGCTGACTTCCATGGATCATGATGGCACCAAGGCAGGTTTCTTCAATGAGCTTTTGGCAGAGATTTCATCTGCACTTTCCATTCCGGTGATAGCCTCAGGCGGTGCGGGTACGATGCCACANGGATCATGATGGCACCAAGGCAGGTTTCTTCAATGAGCTTTTGGCAGAGATTTCATCTGCACTTTCCATTCCGGTGATAGCCTCAGGCGGTGCGGGTACGATGCCACATTTCAAAGATGTGTTTACCTTTGGCAAAGCAGATGCTGCGTTAGCGGCAAGTATCTTTCACTTTAAAGAAATAAGTATCCCGGAATTGAAAGGGTATTTGGGAATTGAAGGAATAAGTATTAGAAAGTGAAAGAACCTTTGGGGTGTTATTTGGAAGGAGGAACGACTGAAAAATCTCCTCGAAGGTTTAAATAATTATTGATAGTTTTCTATAAGGATTTTTGAACTTATTAGGGAAATAAAATAGTAGATAATAATCAAAACCTTCGGGGTTTTGGAAACCCCAAAGGTTAAAAAGATATGAACATAGATTTTAAGAAAATGGATGGTTTGGTACCGGCGATTGTGCAGGATTCTAGAAGTGGAAAAGTCCTGATGCAGGGCTACATGAACGAGGAAGCGGTAGCCAAAACCAACGAGTCTGGGATGGTGACTTTTTTCAGCCGTAGTAAGAATAGGCTGTGGACCAAGGGCGAGACTTCCGGTAACTTTATGGAATTGGTAAGTATGGCTTCGGATTGTGATGGAGATGCTATTTTAGTGAAAGCGAATCCTCGTGGACCGGTTTGTCACACAGGAGCAGATACGTGCTTTGATGAGGTCAATACTTCAAAAACAGGCTTTATCGATCAATTGAGAGCCATTATCAAGGACCGCAAAAACAATCCCACCGATCAGTCTTATACCGCTTCGCTTTTTGCCAAAGGCATCAATAAGGTAGCTCAGAAAGTAGGCGAGGAAGCTGTGGAAATAGTAATCGAGGCTAAGGATGATAACAAAGAGCTATTTATGGGAGAGGCAGCTGATTTGCTTTACCATTATCTGGTGTTGCTGGAAGCTAAGGGCTATGAGCTGGATGAGGTGATGGATGTGTTGATAGAAAGACATAATAAAAAGTAATTCTGGGCTCACTTTTGTTGGTCTGTAGTGACACAGACCAATAGATGTTTGGCGGTTTGTGGTGACATAGCCAAGGCAAGGATGGCTCATATTTGCAAATAATGATTACTCAAGGGTTGAAGATAATTCAACCCTTTTCTTTTGGGAAGATAGAATTCCTTAACTTTTTATTTCTTTCCAGAGATCGAGATAATTACATAAATCAATAAGCACAAGATTCACCAAAAGTGCTTTTTAACGAACCGAATTTTTAGCCTATGAAAAACAAATACGTAGACATCCATAACCCTGTATTTTTCCCAACGGTGATTTTGTTGGTTGTATTTATGGCAGTCACTATTATTGTAGGCGAACCCATGCTGGTTTTGTTTGATTCCTTTAAAACTTTTGTGACAAATAAGACTGGCTGGTTATTCATTTTGGCGGTCAACTTTTTTATCATTTTCTGTCTTTATCTGGGCTTTAGTAAATATGGATCGATCAGGTTGGGAGGTAAAGATGCTACTCCGGACTTTTCCACCAGCTCATGGTTTTCCATGCTTTTTAGCGCAGGGATGGGCATTGGCTTATTATTCTATGGGGTGACTGAGCCAGTTTCTCATTATGCCAAACCTCCAGTAGCAAATCCCTTTACTGTAGAATCAGCTCAAGATGCGATGAGTTTTACCTTTTTACATTGGGGAATTCACGCATGGGCCATTTATGCTGTCGTAGCTTTATCGCTGGCTTTTTTTGCCTTTAATAGAAATATGCCTTTGACTATCCGGTCGGTTTTTTATCCCTTGCTAGGGGATAGAATTCACGGATGGATGGGAGATGTGATTGATGTTTTCTCTGTGATGGCGACTATTTTCGGTTTAGCGACTTCTCTGGGACTTGGTGTGCGACAAGTGAGTGGGGGACTTTCTTATGTCTTCGGTACTCCAAATAATGTATGGATTCAGGTAGCGCTGATTGCTGGAATTACCGCTATCGCCACCATTTCGGTAGTGTCTGGTGTGGACAAAGGCGTGAAATTTCTGAGCGAATGGAATGTGAGAATAGCAGCTTTGCTTTTGATTTTTGTACTGATTTTTGGGCCTACCTTATTTGTCTTCAAGTCTTTTATCCAAAATATGGGCATTTATGTCGATGAACTGGTCGAAATATCTACTTGGACTGAAGCTTTTGTAAATAAGGAATGGCAGGGAGACTGGACGGTGTTTTATTGGGCCTGGTGGATTTCCTGGTCGCCATTTGTTGGGATGTTCATTGCCCGGATTTCAAAGGGAAGGACGATTCGTGAGTTTATTTTTGGCGTATTATTAGCACCCAGCATTTTGACTTTTTTCTGGATGACAACTTTGGGCGGTTCGGCTATCTTTTTGGATATGCAGGACACCTTAGCCGGGGGGAATCATGAATTTGCTAAGGCAATAATCTCGGATGAGTCCACGGCACTATTTGTCTTTTTGGAGAAATTCCCCCTTAGAATGGTGGGGTCAATTTTGGGGATTCTATTGGTTGCTAGCTTTTTTGTAACTTCCTCTGACTCTGGGTCTTTGGTAGTTGATAGTATTACGTCTGGTGGTAAACTAGACACTCCTACTCCTCAACATGTGTTTTGGGCTACCACGGAAGGTGCTGTGGCGGCCGTATTGCTCATCGGTGGCGGGCTGACAGCTTTGCAAACAGCCACGATTTCTACCGGTTTGCCCTTTCTGTTTATTTTGATAATTATGTGCTATTCCCTGCTGAAAGGGGTGAAAAAAGAATATGCCCGAGACAAGCAACTGACTGATGAGCTGGATCAAAAATCCTATGCAAATCGCCTGGCCAAAGTGATAATGAAGCAAATTGATAAAGATAAAAAGCCATGAAGCCATTAAAGAACATCGGAATTTTTCTTGATCTGAGCGAGACGGATGAATTTTTATTGAGGTATTTCAAAAAACTGGATGATGTATTCGAATTTGACTCCCTCACATTAGTGCATTTTGTTGCATTAGAGAGTGATTCTGCTGATTTGGCGGCCTTGACCCAACAACTTCCCAAACCCCTAGAGGAAGTTTTGGAGGATGAGCTGATGGAATTGGTGGATAAGGTTTTTGGCAACAAGAAATCCAGCATTCATATTAAAATTGAAATGGGAGGGAAATTGGATATGCTCGTTAAGTGGGTGGATTCCCAGCGGTTCAATCTATTGGTGCTGGGCAAAAAAGCAATTGAAGCTGGAACGGGAGTATTTAGCAGCAAAGTGATACGTATGACTGAATCCGATTGTCTGTTTGTACCTGAAGAGGCCAATACAGCATTTGAAAGCATCGTTTTGGCATTAGATTTTTCGGGATATTCAGAAAAAGTGATTATTAGAGGGATGAATTTGTCCAAGAAACTTTCATCCATATTGATGCCTGTGCATATATTGAGGGCTGGTTTCCAATATTTTCCCTACTTCAAAAATCAGGAAAAGTATCAGAAATCCTTACTGACCAAGGCTGAGAGTAATTTCAAAAAGATACAGAAGAAAACGGGGCTAAACGAGGAATTGATATGTGTGGAAGACAGTGGCAATCATATCAGTCAATCTATCCATGAATTTGCTTCGAAGCATCAGGCTAACTTGATAATCATTGGGAGCAAAGGAAATGCTGATGAGGATGATTTGTTGATTGGAAGTGTAGCGGATCGATTGATCTCAGCTGAGCGGGAAGTGCCTATTTTGATAGTAAAACCAGACTAGTCTATCTAAGCATAATGTAAGTGAATCCATCAAAGCATAAGCAACAAGTTTACGATGAAAATTATAAATACCATAGCAGTTTTATTGTTTTTGTTAACTAGTATTCCAGCAATTGCACAGCAGAAAAACTATTACCAAACGGATTTCTCAAAAGAAGAATTTGCCAGTAGAAGAGCAAAGGTTTTTGATGCCATTGGAAACCAATCTATTGCGGTGATCCAAGGTTCAGGTGGCACTCCTGGAGTTAGTGTTTTTCGCCAATCCAACTCTTTTTATTATTTGACAGGAGTAGAATCTCCCCACGCATACCTTCTTCTCAATGGAAGAAATAAGCGTTCAACGCTTTATTTACCCCATAGAAATGAGGGAATGGAGAATAATCAGGGCAAAGTGCTTTCAGCGGAAGATGCAGATTTGGTGAAAGAACTAACGGGAATTGACCAGGTGAAGGGGATCGAATTTTTGGCCAGTGATTTAAGCGGAACAGGTTTGATCAGGCCTCCGGCTCCTGCGCTTTTTGTAGAATTTAGTCCAGTAGAAAGTGGGAATGACAGCAGGGACGAACTTTTGGCCAAACAGGTTATGGCCGCTTCTGACCCCTGGGATGGAGCTGCTTCCAGGGAAGCAGCATTTATTGAAAAACTGCAATCGCAATTTCCTCAATTTGAAATCAAAGACCTGACGCCTATCCTTGACGGAATGCGACTGATTAAAAGTGAAAAGGAGATTGAAATTATCCGAGAAGCTACTCAGATCGCAGGTTTGGCAATCATTGAAGCAATGAAATCTACTGAGCCTGGTGTCTATGAATATCAACTAGGAGCAGCTGCCAAGTATATTTTCACTTTACATGGAGCTATGGGGGATTCTTATCCGGCGATCATTGGAGGAGGGACAAATGGCTACATGGGTCATTATTTTCATAAAACAGACAAGCTTGTAGATGGAGATTTGGTGCTGATGGATTATGCTCCTGATTTCAAGTATTACTCGAGCGATGTGACGCGTATCTGGCCGGTGAATGGCAAATTCACTGAAGAACAGCGTGCGCTTTATGAATTTATCGTAGCATACAGAGATGCGCTTTTTCGATATATCAAACCAGGAGTTACTTCTAACGAAGTGCTGGATCAAGCTGCCGCAGAGATGAAGGAGTATATGGTAGGAAAGACATTCGTGAACCCAGCCCATTTAAAAGCTGTCGAGGAAGGAATCAAATTTCGAGGACATTTCCAGCATCCTGTAGGAATGACAGTTCACGATGTAGGGCGAGTGCATGGTGTGGAACTGCAGCCAGGAATGGTATTCACAATTGATCCGATGATCTGGATTCGGGAAGAAAGACTATATATCAGAATCGAGGATGTAGCTGTAGTCACAGTTGATGGAGTAGAAAATTTGAGTGCATTTGTGCCTATCAGTATTGAAGAGGTGGAAAAAACAATCGCGGAAAAAGGGATGATAGAACTTCGGCCCGCTGTGAAATTGCCACTCGTTAAATAGCCTTTTACCTTGCGCTGGATCCAGAGTCATGGATGTTAATGGTTTCAGATTTTCAGAGAAAAAAACAGCTTTTTAAATTGAAAAAGCGGCCTTGTTTATTTTGAATTAATCTCCTATTAGCTTTAATAGGCTGGAAATTCCTGCTGCAAACCTTTGAATTGATCGATCATTTCCCACTTTGGTCTGTAGAAAGTATTTAATAATCTTCCGCTGACAGAACCATTTTCAATAACATGCAAAGCAGCAGCTAGGCGCAGGTCACTAGCATCGCCCCAGATGAATTGGGGAGTATCACCTACTGCAAAGTCAGCTGGAAATCCCTCGAAATATTCTGCTTTTCCTTCAGAATTAGCAGTGGCAAAAGTGATAGGAACTAACTCTACATTGTTGTCCTTTAAGGTTTCATTGTAGCTGGAAAGGGGAAATGAGCCAACAGGTTTGCCATAGGTGTTATCCCCAACTAATGTGATGTCAAAATAAGGAGCTAGCGAATTGATCACTAATTCTGAAGCTGAAGCTGTACCACGGGAAGTGATGAAAATCAGCTTATCAAGGTTTAAACTTCCTGCCTTTTTGAAATCCACACTTTTCTGAATATCCGTTTTCAAGGAATTCAGCTTATTAGTGTACATCAATTTATTGGAATTCGAAGCCTGTATCAGGTAATTGTTGATTTGCTCTGCTACAGCTACCGACCCACCACCGTTGTATCTCAGGTCTATAATTAATTCATCTATTCCAGCCTCTTCGAAAAATTTCATGGATTCATCCACCTCTAGGCTTATGGTTGGTGATTGTCCGGCTGTAGCTTTGAAACTCTGAAAGACCCAATACCCAACTTTTTTGTCAGCAAAGGTGATTATTTCCTGATGCAAAACTGAGTTTGACTGGTATTCAGCTTTTACATTTGTGCGTGTGGTATTGGTACCGTCAGGCAATTTGAAAGCGAAGGAATTTGTGATTCCGGGATCTGAGGTTCCTAATTGAAAATCGTATCCCCCAGAAGCATTTTTATATGCTGAAATGGCTTTGTCATTGATTTCGATAATCTCCCAGCCCCGTTGCCAGCCATCTTTTCCTGCAGGGGACTCATCATAAACAAAAGTAAGATACAGTCTCTCAGTGGCATCGAATGCAAACCCAAACCCATGTCCCGCATTCTTGCCTACAAATGCTTTGTTGAATGCTTCCTGTGTAGTCAGGTAGGAGAATCTATCTAGAGGTTTAAAAATAAGTGCATCTAAAAGCTCTTGATTGGTGCTATAGTTGGTGGTCTTGATACCAGCTGGAATTTCTGCGTTCCAATAATACCATTCCTCCATGGATTCTAGTATAGCACCTCTCACTTTTGCAGATTGTGGGGCTGGAATTATCTCACCTTTTGGTTCACATGACCAGATGAGCAAAATTAACATACAGTAAATCCACTTTGAGCTATTCATAATTATCAGACTTAGCTGTAGTTAACTACGCGTGAGAGGTGCTTTTAGATCTGCTTTAAATAGCGATATCGTACACTTGTACTTTTTTCCACATGTGGGAGTATTTATCGATAAACGCCAGGTGAGTAGGGTCTGATTGATACACCAACTGATCTTCTAAGCTATCAAAGAAAGCCGTACAAGATACTTGGAAGCTATGATCGACTACATCCCTGTCTTCTGTGGCCGCAGGCGTACCTGCGATGAATTTACCTACAGTCTTGCAGCGGCCAAGCATCGGAACAGCTTCGGTAAGGAATTCTTGTGTATTGGCTGTATCGTGTAGCCAAAAATAAACTTGGTGAATCATTTTTTGTTTTGCCATTTCTTTAGCGATTGAGGTTATAGGTAAGACAGCGGTGGCACCTGCCACGCCGATGGTTTTGATAAATTGTCTTCTTGATTTCATTTGTATTGGTTTTAGGCTAGAGAGATAGTAGGTTTTTTCTAACGGACAAATATCAGTTCGAACCGTGATTCTAAAGATAAAAATTTAAATTACTTTTAAATAATCAGGCAGTTTTTAGCCTCTCTTTTAAATCCTTATTTTCTTTTTAATATTAATCTACGGAAGAATGAAGTACAGAACGCTAGGAAAAACCGGATGGAAAATTTCTGAAATTGGTCTAGGCACTTGGCAAGTTGGTGGTGGCTGGGGAAAGCCATTTGATCCAAAAATCGCTGAAGAAATATTGCATACCGCATTTGACCATGGGATCAACTTTGTGGACACCGCTGATGTCTATGATGCCGGACTAAGTGAGGCAGCTGTAGGCGAAGTGGTAAGACAAAGATCCGAGAAAATCTATGTGGCTACCAAATGCGGCAGACGAATCCAACCTCATATCAATGAAACTTACACTGTCGAGAAGCTACGGCGCCATGTAGAGGACAGTCTGAGAAATACTGGGCTGAATCGATTGGATTTGATTCAGCTACATTGTCCGCCTACGTCCGTCTATCATAGAGATGAAATTTTCACCTTATTTGAAAAGATGAAGTCAGAAGGAAAAATAGCTTCCATGGGTGTGAGTGTGGAGAAAGTAGAGGAAGCCAAACTAGCTTTGGAATATGAGATTGTTTCCAGTGTTCAGGTGATTTTCAATATGTTTCGACAGAAGCCCGCAGAAGAGCTTTTTAAGTTAGCAGCTTCCAAAAATGTAGGGTTAATTATTCGTGTTCCTTTGGCAAGTGGGTTACTTTCAGGAAAAATCACCCCGGAAACTACTTTTTCCAAAGACGATCATCGACACTTCAATCGTGAAGGGAAGGCATTTGATAAGGGAGAGACTTTTTCAGGTGTGCCTCTGGAAAAAGCATTTCCAGCTGTGGAAGAGATCCGAGAGGTTTTTAAAGGGGACGGACCTTTGGCTGCGATAGCGATTCGCTGGATTCTGATGCGTGAGGAAGTAAGCGTGGTGATTCCAGGTGCTTCTAATTCATCTCAATTGGAGTCAAATGTAAAGGCGGGACAACTTCCTGAAATCACCCCAGAGCAAATGCAAGCAGTGAAAAAAGTGTACGATAACCATATCCGGGACGAGGTTCACCATCTTTGGTAGAAAGCTAAAAATCCCCCAGACTTGCATCTGAGGGATTCAATATATTGACTCTAGAATCTTTATTCTACAATCTTATTAAGCGTCTTTTTTCGCCATTCTGGTTCTTTCGCCTTCTTCCAAATAGATTTTTCTCATTCGGATAGACTTAGGAGTGATCTCTAGGTACTCATCTTTTTGGATGTATTCCATAGACTCCTCTAGAGAGAACTTCTTAGCGGGTACGATTCTCACGTTGTCATCAGAACCTGAAGCACGCATGTTGGTCAATTTCTTGCCTTTCTGTATGTTTACCACAATATCATTGTCGCGAGAGTTTTCACCGACTACCTGACCCGCGTATAGCTCATCTCCTGGATCTACGAAGAATGTGCCTCTATCCTGAAGTTTATCAATAGCGTAAGCAGTACACTGCCCAGCATCCATAGAGATCAATGAGCCGTTAGTACGACCTGGCATTACACCTTTGAAAGGCTCATAGGCAGTAAATCTGTGGTTCATGATTGCTTCACCTTGAGTAGCGGTCAGCATGTTATTTCTCAACCCGATCAAGCCTCTTGAAGGAATTTTAAATTCCAAGTGTTGAAGATCACCTTTTGGCTCCATGACAAGCAATTCACCTTTACGCTGAGTAGCAAGCTCGATGACCTTACCGGATGTTTCCTGAGGCACATCTACGAACAAGGTTTCGATAGGCTCACATTTCACACCGTCGATTTCTTTGAAGATTACCTGTGGCTGACCTACCTGAAGTTCGTAACCTTCTCTTCTCATCGTTTCGATCAAAATAGACAAGTGAAGAATACCACGACCGTAAACCAAGAATTTGTCTTCAGAATCTGTAGATTCTACACGAAGTGCCAAGTTTTTCTCAGTCTCTTTCATCAAACGGTCTCTCAAGTGACGGGAAGTCACAAATTTGCCTTCTTTACCGAAGAAAGGAGAGTTGTTGATAGTAAAGAGCATATTCATTGTAGGCTCATCGATAGATATTCTAGCAAGAACCTCTGGATTTTCAGCATCAGCAATGGTATCACCGATCTCAAAATCTTCGATACCTGTCACTGCACAGATATCACCTGCAGCTACTTCAGTTACTCTTAGTTTTCCTAGCCCTTCAAACGAATGAAGTTCTTTCACTTTCATTTTTTTGATTGTGCCATCCCCTTTCATTAAGGCGATTTGCTGATTTTCTTTGATAGTGCCTCTTTTTACACGGCCGATAGCAATTCTACCTACGAAGTTGGAATAATCCAGTGAGGTGATTTGCATCTGAAGTGTACCTTCCTCGATTTTCGGAGCTGGAATATGTTCCAAAATAGCATCCAAAAGAGGGAAGATAGTATCTGTAGGGTTTTTCCAATCAGGACCCATCCAGTTTTGCTTAGCTGATCCGTAAAGTGTCTGGAACTCCAGCTGCTCTTCGGTAGCGTCCAAATTGAACATCAAATCGAATACTGACTCATGCACTTCGTCAGGACGACAGTTTTCTTTATCTACTTTGTTTACTACTACTATAGGAGTCAATCCAAGATCCAATGCTTTGCCCAATACAAATCGGGTCTGTGGCATAGGCCCTTCGAAAGCATCCACCAAAAGGATTACGCCATCAGCCATCTTTAATACACGCTCTACTTCACCACCGAAATCGGCGTGACCAGGGGTGTCGATAATGTTAATTTTAGCGTCTTTGTAGCGAACGGATACGTTCTTTGAAAGAATGGTAATTCCTCTTTCACGTTCCAGGTCATTGCTGTCAAGAATCAAATCCTGAAACTGCTGGTTCTCTCTGAAAATCTGAGAAGCGTGAATGATTTTGTCCACGAGTGTAGTCTTGCCGTGGTCAACGTGTGCGATAATCGCGATATTCCGAATATTCTGCATGGTTTGCCTAATTGAAGGCGCAAAAGTACAAATAATATTTTGCAGTAAGGTTATGACTTCGTGAAGTTTGACTCTTTTCTTGGATGTTTTTCTAGGGAATTGGAATTTGTCACATCTAAAAAAGGCTCCCATAGATCAAAACCCTATTTGAATAAGGATGGAGTTTGGTTAGACTTGTGTGTTCATTTTTCCAAAATTGTAATTATCTGATTGGTAAATACTTAAATCAGCCAACTGCTTAACACCATGAAATTAATCTCAAAATTACTTTACCTGATTTTATTCGTTTTTTCATGTGTTTATAATTGATTTTTATTGGTCATAACCTGTCCCGTGACGAAGGAAACGGGATGGAATCTCGCATGGTAGATAATCATCCCAGTGTGTGACGCCTGCGACTTGCTCGATTTCATGCCACTTTTCCTTTTCTCAGGAAAAGCCTTCAGATCTGGTGAATCCATTTATTGGCACAGCTCCTCTAACTGACCCAGCCATTATTGGCTATATGCCGCCAAGAGAATGGCGGGTATGGTCAGTATTTGTAAAGGAAATCAGCCTGATCACGAAGCGCCATTTGCGTATTTTTATGTAGGAAAACCCGAGAAATCACAGGCGATTTTGGATAAAATCATGGCCGAACTCTATGGTATTGGCCCGGAAGGCTTGGCGCTTTCGGGAATGGACGATGCAGGTGAGATGTCCTCTTGGTTTGTCTGCGCGGCTGTGGGTTTGTATCCCATGTCGCCTGCCGATGCAGATTACTTGGTGACAGTCCCGCTTTTTGAGGAGGTGACCTGGAAGGTGAAAAATGGAAATGATCTTGTAATTCTCAACCCTAATCGTGGCAGAAATCTAAAAGAGATTAAAGTCAATGAAATAGCAATAAACGGATATTATGTTGGCCATGACTTGTTCAGAAAAGGCGGGAAGATAGAAGTGGTGACGGATTAAAATTAGCAACCTTGGCCTGTGTCAACACTGTAAGAGTTAATTCTTTTGGGCAATGGCTTTTAATGTCTATTAAATTTCCACAATTTTCTGAGATGGACTATCAGCAGCTAATTGAAGATGTGTACCAAGAGGTGCAGGAGGAGAATCTTAAAGGGAAAGTAGCCGACTACATTCCTGAAATTGCCTCAGTAAACCCAGATCAATTTGGGATAGCATTGGTGGATCTCAAAGGAGATGTGTATGGTATAGGGGATCACCGAGTTCCATTTTCTATCCAAAGTATCAGCAAAGTCCATACACTGACGATGGTTTTCCAATCATTCAATTCAAAACTTTGGTCCCGGGTGAATGTTGAACCTAGTGGTGATCCTTTTAACTCTATCGCACAATTGGAATACGAAAAAGGAATTCCTAGAAATCCTTTTATAAATGCTGGAGCCTTAGTGATCACTGATGCACTGTGTAGCAAATTTGAAAATCCGACCAATCAAATTTCAGAGTTTATCAATGAGCTTTCAGGTGAGAGTTGTGTGAGAATTAATGATGCTGTCAAGAATTCAGAAAAGAATCATGGGGCACGAAATACAGCATTGGCTTACTTTCTTAAATCCTACAAGAACTTTAACAATCCCATCGATGAGGTGCTTGATGTTTATTTTTCGCAATGCGCTATAGAAATGAATTGTGTAGATCTAGCCAAGTCCTTCTCCTTTCTAGCTAATGACGGGTTTTCGATTTTTGCCAATCGGGAGATTCTATCAGAAAGCCATGCTCGACGCATTAATGCGCTGATGTTGACTTGTGGATTTTACGATGAAGCAGGAGAATTCGCTTATAGAGTTGGACTTCCCGGTAAAAGTGGGGTAGGAGGCGGAGTTGCCGCCGTGATGCCACATAAGTTCAGTATTGCTGTTTGGAGTCCTGAGTTAAATGAGAAAGGGAATTCTGTCAAGGCGATTAGAGCCTTAGAGCTTTTGACAGATAAATTGGCATTCTCCTTATTTTAAAATTGATCGCCCTCAACTACAGGTGATTTCTGAATCTTTTAAATCAAAAGATGGTAATCTATCGTCAGATCGAGGGTGCCCTAAATGTTAATTTTAGCGATTTTTGAATGCATATCCGCCATCAGCATTAAGGCGGCAGAGCCATACCATTCTTTCACATCCATCTTGAGCACACCAGCCTTTACTGCCGGATCTGTAGCCGTGAGCTTTTCAGCTTCTTCCAGACTTTCTACTGCAAAAATGAATAGTCCACGTAATTCCTCATTCCCGAAGAAAGGCCCTGCCATGACTAGTTGCCCTTCTTCTGACAGCTTATTAATATTAGCCATATGTCCAGCTTGGATATCTGTGCGCTACTGATCTTTGTATTCAACTACTCGCTCCCCCCGGTAGAGGAAAGCAATAACGTATTTTCTCATTCCATAATCATCCGCGCCGACTTCTTTGGCCATAGTTTCGTCATAGGCTTTAATTTGGGCAAAAGAATAAGAGGTAGCGATCCAAGTGAGGATCAATAGGAAGAATAGCTTTTTCATAATATGCTGGAATTAATGTTTGACTACTAAATGTATATAGGATTTGGAAAATCTGGGAAATAGCGGAAATAGAATTTTTATTCCTTCTCAAAAGGTAATGGTAGATTCATATCAGTTTGTCCGCTTCCACTTTGATTGATCGGTGTTTTTCAAAACCTTGGGCTTTTATTCTCTCTTCGCGAGCCGGAAATGATCCCGGCGAGTCCTCCGAAGAGTGCGATCAGCACTTCCCAAATCGTCGGATCGGGTTCGGGCAAGCAGCTCGGATTGGGCATTGTCCAGAGGCATAAAAGTGAAGTAAATCAAGGAGGTTAAAATTGCTATAAATACGGCTATTCCGAGGTTTCTCAACGAGCGTTTGAGCAACTCAAAATCATTGATTCCCGCTACCATCCCGATCCCCATAATGGGATTCATTAGGGGCTAAATGAGCATCGCTTTGATAACTACCGACATGGAATTTACATTCAATACTACCGAGGCAACAGAAATAGAGAAGATCAAAATCCGGAGATTTGCGCCTTTGAACTCTACGTTTTTTGTGATGAATTCTATGGTCTCCAGCTTATATTCCTTACTCTCGTGAAGGTTAAAATGAACTCGAATATATAGGAGAAATCGTATGAATAGATTACTTCGTTTTTTTCTTGGCTTGGCCACTTCCATCATTTTCTTGAAAATAAATCTTGGCGAAATAACTAAAATACAAACCTGTTTTGGGGTAGGGTAGTGCAATTTTACTGACAGAATAATCTCCTGTTGATAAAAAAGGTTGACATAGGACTATTTTTGTCACTGCCACAAAATCATCTCCTGAGTCAGGAAGCTTCACTTTATATTTTTATAGCTAACAAGCTGATTTTATGATTATTGAATAGGATTTAGGGTTCACATAATATGGATAGGCTAAAAAAATTAGTCTTGACTAAAAATTAGACTTTTTTGAATGGAAGTAGAAATTTGGCTTACTAGACTTCGGATTAAATCTCCAGTAGAATTTGCGAAGAAGACAGTACATCTCAAGTCGGTATCGAACTGAATTGACCGCAATAGCGTTGGGACAGGTATTAAAATTTGACTTAAATTTTTTTAATTTTAGTGATCTCAACTTAGTCTATGACCATTGAATTTTCCAGAATGAAATCTACACCTATCAAAAAAATCTTACTTCTCGACGACGATAGAATTCAAGGAATTTTATATAAAAAGCGGTTTTTGAAAATTAATTCGGGAATCGAATTTGTTTACTTTGACACACCGAGTAAGGCATTGGATTTTCTTAAAACTGAATCTATAGATTTGCTTTTGATAGATTTAAATTTGCCTGAAATGAGTGGATGGGAATTTGTGAATGAGGTAGAAAAAGTGAGTCCTAATTCTAAAGTAATTTTGCAATCAGGTTCAGTTCAACAGGAAGAAACTCAGCGGGCAAATTCTGACAAAAGGATAAGTCAAATTTTTGAAAAACCATTAAGTGAAACAGATCTGATTTCCATCTTGGGACTTTGAAGTATTTTAAAACTATCCTTTAGAATAATTTAATTAATTTCGAGCCATCAGAAAGAATGTATGACTGAAAAAGCAGAAGACAGAAAGCCCCTGCTTTCAAAGAAAATAGATAAGTTTTTTATCGGACTGGCGGACGCTTGGAATTTCTTTAGGCGATTCTTCAAAGAAGTATTTGTGCCACCTTATGAATTTAGGGAGGTTATTCATCAGTGTTACCGTATAGGTGTAGAATCACTACCGTTAATTGCATTGACGGGCTTTATTGTAGGAATCGTTTTTACTAATCAATCCAGACCTTCTCTGGCTAACTTCGGAGCTACTTCATGGCTTCCTTCCCTTATTTCCATTGCAGTAGTTCGTGCCATGGGCCCTTTGGTTACGGCTTTGATTGCAGCAGGTAAGGTTGGGTCTAGTATAGGAGCCGAGATCGGTTCTATGAAAGTAACTGAGCAGATCGACGCCATGGAAGTCTCTGCTACCAATCCTTTCAAATTCCTGGTAGTTAGCAGGGTGCTAGCGACTACATTTATGTTGCCTGTACTGGTGATGTTCACCGATTTTGTAGCATTAATGGGATCTTTTCTCAGTGTGAATGCTAATGAGAATGTAAGTTTACTGACCTTTTTTGTAGAGGTTTTTGAAGCTATAAGTTTTCTTGATATTATTTCCTCGGTACTTAAGGCATTGTTGTTTGGCTTCACTATTGGTATTGTAGGCTGTTATAAAGGTTATAATTCGTCCAAAGGAACCGAAGGAGTAGGCCGTGCGGCAAATGCTGCGGTGGTTATGGCTATGTTCTTGATATTCATTGAAGAATTGCTGGTTCTTCAAATCGTAAACGCAATCCGAGCATTTTAATCATGGAAGAGAAGGTTGTAGTAATTCGCGGTTTGGAGAAGTCTTTTGGAGACTTGGATGTTTTAAAAGGGGTAGATCTTGATTTGCACAAAGGTGAGAATCTGGTTGTATTAGGAAAGTCAGGATCTGGGAAGTCTGTATTGATTAAGATCATGGTTGGCCTCTTGAAGCAAGATTCGGGATCAATGAATGTGTTGGGCAAAGAAGTTTCCACACTTAAAACCAGAGAATTGAATGCATTACGCTTGAGAATTGGGTTTTCTTTCCAAAACTCAGCACTTTACGATAGTATGACTGTTCGGGAGAATATGGAATTCCCCTTAGTGAGAAATATTAAGAATCTTACCAGGAAGGAGATCGCCATGAAAATAGAAGGTTTGCTGGATAGCGTGGGATTACCCCAGTCTATCGACCAAATGCCTTCTGAGCTATCCGGAGGTCAAAAGAAAAGAATTGGAGTAGCGCGTACGTTGATTTTGGAGCCTGAAATAATGCTTTATGATGAGCCTACTGCTGGATTGGATCCAATTACATGCGGAGAGATCAACACGCTGATCAACCAAGTAAGGGAAGAGTATAATACCTCATCCATCGTCATTACACACGATTTGACCTGTGCCAAAGAGACAGGTGATCGAGTGGCAGTGTTGTTGGATGGACAGTTTGACGCTGTTGGGACTTTTGAGGAGGTATTTCCTCACGCAGAAGACAAACGTATAAAATCATTTTACGATTATAATTTCATCAACTCATGAGAGGGGAAAATAAAAGAACCGTCATAGTAGGCATATTCGTCTTCCTAGGCATAGCAATTTTGGTGGCAGGTATCTTGACACTTGGTGGCCAACAGAAAAAATTTGTAAAGTCAATTCAGCTAAAGACTGTATTCGATGATATCGGAGGGCTTCAGACTGGGAATAACGTCTGGTTTTCTGGTGTTAAAATCGGGACCGTCCGTAAAATCAATTTCTACGGAGATGCTCAGGTAGAAATAGAAATGAACGTGGAAGAAGAAGTAGTAGAATTCATACGTAAGGACTCTAAGGCCACTATCAGTTCAGATGGTTTGATCGGCAACAAGATCATTGTGATCTATGGAGGAACTACCTTGGCGCCTCCTGTGGAAGATGGCGATAGACTGGTGTCTGTGATGCCGCTGGATACGGATCAGATGATGGAAACCTTGCAGGTGAATAATGAAAACCTGGTGGAGATTACAGGAAACCTAAAAAACCTTACGAGCAAACTTGCCCAAGGCGAGGGGATGGTAGGAGCTGCACTAACTGATTCACTGCTTGCAGAGAGCTTCCGTGCTATTGTGAAAAACCTTAATCAGGCTTCCATCAATAGTAACCGAATGATAAATGAATTGAATAGCTTCACATCCAAATTGAATCAAAAAGGAAATCTTTTCAATGACCTTGTCACTGATACTACAATGGCTGCTGATCTGAGACAATCTATGGAGAGCTTGAAAGAAGCTGCGACTAACTCTGAGGAAATGACTCACAAGCTAAGTGCCATCACAGACAAGTTTAACGATCCTAATAATTCTTTGGGTATGCTGTTGAATGATCCTGAATTTGCTCAGAGTCTTAAGAGTACACTTCAAAATGCAGATTCAGCCACTTATAATTTGAATCGCGGTATGGACGCCCTTGAGTACACCTGGCCGTTCAATAAAGGCTTCAAGCGTAAGCAAAAGGCTGAAGAACAAGAAAACAACTAATTGCTATTTATCTTCATCATCATTGAGCCCGCGAGAAATCTTCTCATGGGCTTCTTTTTTTTCATCCCCGTTGGCTTGGATTGTATCCGTATCGTCTGTAGTTGTCAATACGACTTTGATAGATATTGGGAAATGATCTGAATCTATCCCCCTTTGGACTTTGAGGCTTGCCAACCCAAAGTGCTTGCTCAAAAAGATATGATCCAGCGGCCATCGGAATAGAGGGACTTTCGCATGGAAGGTATTGAAAAGCCCTCTACCACGTCTGGGGTCTGCCATCTCGGAGTTTTTTAAAAACAATTCTGTAGTGTAGCTCCATGCTACATCGTTTAGATCTCCTATGACTAAAGAAGGCTTGTTATTTTCTTTTGATTTTTTTCCAACAAGCAAAATTTCCGCATCTCTTTCGGTGCTTTTGTCATTTTCTCCAGGCACTGGCGGTGTGGGGTGAATCGCATAAATGGTAATTACTTCCCCATTTCGCAACTTCACATCTATTTCCAAGGAGGGAATTTGATCATCGATCAGATAATTTACTTTCTGCCGGATTATTTCCATTCGAGTGTATAACAGCAACCCGTAGGTGTTGTCCATTGGAAGTTTTATACGTGTTGGATAGCTATTTTCTAATTCAGCAAGACCATTTTCCCAAGCTTTATCCGTTTCTACAAAGAATACCAAGTCCGGATCGGCAGATTTAACCAGAGCTACAAGTTTGCCATAGTTTGTGTTATACTGATACACATTTCCAACTAGGATATGAATTCCGGCCTCCACAGAATATGGAACCGTATCGATCATTTTCTTACCCAGTGGAGTGAACGGCCATACTTTGGTAATCAGGTAAATAGAAGTTATTGCCAATGCAAAAATCCAGAGATAGGGTTCTAGATTTGACTCTATGTCCAATGTTAAGATCCAACAAATAATCAGTACCAGGGTGATCACTAGTTTTTGAAGCCTAGGGTAATCGAAAATCCGAACCCACCAATAGTCCAGCTTGACTAAGGGGAAAAATGCAGCAAATAGAAAGAATGCACTGAAAGTTCTTAGCAGAATGTAGCCCATGTAAAAATTTGTTTTTCTTTAGTTAAATTAAAGTTGAGAAATCTGCCCGAATAATGGCAAGACTTTGGGACTCTATTTGAGAAGATGGAATCCTAAGTAAGTATTTTGAGTTACATCTATGAATCCTTTTTTTTTACCCTAGCCTCTATAAATCATGAGCCAAGACCCATACCAAATTAAAACTACGCTAACAACTTCTACTGGAGATCATACCTACTGGAGTCTGGAGAAACTTGAAGCAAAAGGTCACAAAGTAAAGCATTTGCCATTTTCAATTCGAATTTTGTTGGAAAATGCATTAAGGAATTTCGATGATTTTGCTATCACCAAAGAGCACTTGGAAACGTTGCTAAATTGGTCACCAAAACTCTCAGACAAAGATATTCCTTTCAAACCTGCGAGAGTATTGATGCAGGATTTTACAGGCGTCCCAGCCGTAGTGGATATTGCTTCGTTAAGATCTGAAGCAAAAAGAAAAGGTAAAGACCCAAGCACAATTAATCCTTTGATTCCTGTGGATCTGGTGATTGATCACTCGGTTCAGGTAGATTACTTTGGTACAAACTACAGTTACCAGCGAAATGTAGAGGTGGAGTACGAGCGGAACTCTGAGCGATATAAATTCCTCAAATGGGCTCAGAAAACTTTTGATAATTTTTCAGTAGTTCCTCCCGGAATGGGGATTTGCCACCAAGTAAACCTAGAATATTTAGCACAAGGAGTGATCAAACGCGATGGTTTGGTCTTTCCAGATACACTAGTAGGCACAGATTCTCATACCCCTATGGTAAATGGAATCGGAGTAGTAGGCTGGGGAGTGGGAGGAATAGAAGCGGAAGCTGCTATTCTTGGTCAGCCGATTTACTTCATCATGCCCGAAGTCGTAGGTCTAAAGCTGACAGGTAAACTTCCGGCAGGAACGACCGCAACCGATATGGTGCTTACGATCACAGAGTTATTGAGAAGACAGAGCGTAGTAGGCAAGTTTGTGGAGGTTTTTGGTCCAGGTTTGGATCACCTGTCTGTTCCAGACAGAGCTACGATTGCCAATATGTCTCCTGAATTTGGCTGCACAGTGACTTATTTCCCCATAGATGACCGCACACTTGATTACATGGGCAAAACCAATAGATCTGAGGAGCAGATCAAATTGGTGGAAGAGTATTGTAAGGCCAATATGCTTTGGAGAAAAGAAGAAGATCTGATCCAGTATAGCTCTGTGGTGGAGTTGGATTTGGGAACTGTAGAAGCTACCGTTTCCGGCCCTAAGCGTCCTCAGGATAAGATTTTGGTCAGAAATTTCAAACCGAAATTCGGTGAATTACTTGAGTCAGTTCATGGGCGGCAGTACATTCCAATTGATAAGAGAGAAGATTTGGGCCGATTTCTTGAAGAAGGAGGAGGACAGACAGAGGATCAATCGGGGGTACAAGCACCTGCAGAAACAGAGATTAAAACCAAGATTAAAAATGGCTTAAAGACCGTTTCGGTCAGTCTCCATAATGAGAAATTTGAATTATATGACGGATCTATCGTCATCGCAGCAATTACTTCCTGTACCAATACCTCCAATCCTTCTGTGATGCTAGGAGCCGGTTTGGTAGCCAAAAAAGCCCGTGAAAGAGGTTTGGATGTGAAGCCATGGGTGAAAACTTCCCTGGCTCCGGGATCGAAAGTGGTAACGGATTACTTGGAGAAATCTAATTTGCTAGAAGACCTTGAAGCTTTGAGATTTCATACGGTAGGCTATGGATGTACTTCTTGTATTGGTAACTCAGGCCCTCTTCCAAGACATATCGCGAAAGCGGTCGAGGATAATGACCTAGTGGTTGCTTCGGTACTTTCAGGAAATAGAAATTTTGAAGCTCGAGTTCATCCTCAGGTGAAAATGAACTACCTCATGTCACCAATGCTCGTGGTGGTATATGCACTTGTAGGTCGTGTAGATGTGGATCTGTACAATGAGCCGGTGGGTTATGATCCAAATTTGGAACCGGTATTCATGAAGGATATTTGGCCAACTAATGAGGAAATAGCTGAAGTGGCAAGAAAAGTTCTAACTCCAGATGATTATCAGAAAAGCTACGGAGAGATCTTTGAAGGGAATGATATCTGGAAAGAATTGCAAGCCGGTGAAGGAGAAATCTATCCATGGGATGACAGCAGTACCTATATCAAGGAAGCGCCGTTTTTCAAAGGAATATCTGTGGATGTGCCAGAACCTAAAAACATTACAAATGCTAGGGTACTATTGAAGCTCGGAGATTCCATCACCACGGATCATATTTCTCCGGCAGGGTCTTTCCGAGCAGATACCCCGGCGGGTAAATATCTCAATGGACGAGGAGTAGAGCGACCAGACTTTAATTCCTATGGTTCCAGAAGAGGTAATGATGAAGTAATGGTAAGGGGAACCTTCGCCAACGTGCGGATCAAAAACCAGCTCAGCACCCAGGAGGGAGGGTTCACCACTTACATTCCTAGTAATGAGGAAATGAGTGTATTTGAAGCTTCTGAGAAATATCAAGCTGCACATGTGCCGCTAGTAGTCTTGGCAGGTAAGGAGTATGGCTCTGGATCTTCCCGTGACTGGGCTGCCAAAGGTACCAATTTACTGGGAATCAAAGCAGTGATTGCTCAAAGCTATGAGCGTATTCACCGAAGCAACCTAGTAGGAATGGGCGTGCTTCCACTTCAGTATTTACCTGGAGAAAACACGGAGAGTTTGGGCTTGACAGGCAAGGAAGAATTCAGTATTGTAGGAATTGAGATGGGATTGAAGCCTTCACAGAAATTTGAAGTAATCGTAACATCAGATTCTCAGGAGAAGAAAATCGAGGTGCTTTCCCGATTGGATTCAGAGGTCGAGATCGCTTACTATAAGCATGGAGGGATTTTGAATTACGTGCTAAGGGATTTCCTGAAGGATTAAGATACGCTGATATAATAGATCAAAACCCGTCAGAAATGGAGGGTTTTGTGGGTTATGAGTGTTTTACTCTGAGAAATTAATTTAGTTTATACACTTACCCACTATAATTCATATAGAGCTAACAAATAAAAATAAAAGCGATGTTATTAGGTTGGCATTGGTTGCCTACTTAAATGACCAATTGAGTTAAATAATTATATAAAAAACAGGGTTTGTGACTCATTTGTGACTAGATTAAAAATAAACCCCCTGTAAAATACTGATTTACAAGGGGTTTGTCCTTTTGAGTTATGGAGCTGGAGATACAGAAGTCGAACCATTTTGAGGAGGATTTAGAGCTTTTTGGCCCGCAATTATGTGGTAGGAGGAATTCCTGCCAAAGTGCTCAAGCAAATAGAAATATAAATCCCAAAATTATTCCGAGAAAAGCCCATGAACCTTCATCTGTATTGCAAATCCCATTCACTTTTAAATTTGATTAGCTAACTATTCCCCAAGCCAACTCCCCAATTTTTCCTTAAGAAGACATACTTGTTCTTCATTCATCGGTTTTTCCCAAAAATCAATAACGTACTCATATTCCTTGGATTTTTCCCGTTCACTTTTGCTTAGTGATGAAGTGACCATCACCACTTTGATGTCCGCATGTTTGATTTTCTCGAGTAGTATTTCCAAGAATTCCCACCCGTTGATTCGGGGCATATTGATATCTAAAAAAATCAAAATTTTGGTAGTAGACGCATCTATAGGAATAATGTAGTCCAGAGCCTTTTCTGCATCAAGAAAAGTGTTTGGGTAGCTGTTTAGCTCACCTTCTATGACGATGATTTGGTGGAGAAAGAGGACTCCGGGATCATCGTCAATAATAAGTACCTGAGGGGTATTAATTGTCATTACTTTTGGAGATTTTCGGACATGGAATGTGTTTCCTTTACTATTTTATCAAGTTGTCTCAAAGCTTCCAAAAGTTCCAATTCGAGTTGTTCTTTGCTTTTTCCCACATTAGTGTACTTTGGATAGTTGATCAACAGTTGATTGATTCCTAGTGCTTTGGTTAGTGGTGCTCGTACCAGATGAGATTGATTCCATGTGATTTCCTTTAGGATGAAATTTTGATCCTCAATTTCGTTTACAGCGATTTTCAGTTTTTTATTGGAGTGGCTGAGTTCCAATGTCCGCTTAGCTACTTTTGCCTCCAGTTCCGTTTTCATCTTGCTGTTGAAGTAGTGTTGGAAGATGAAATACACCAAAAGAATAATTGCCAAGCCGATAAGAACCCAAAAGTAAGGAGTTTCAAAAAATGTAGCCACTACTTCGATAGGAATAGTTTGGTTCATTTCGAGCTGACCATATCGAAGGATGATTATTTCCAATTCATATTTTCCGGGTTTTAACCCATTAAAATTTAACTGTCGCTGATTCTCTATGGGAATCCAAGGGCCTGTTTTTTTGCCAATTCTATAGAAAAGTGAATACTGGGAAGGGTTTTCAAAATCAATTACACTGAAAGAAATCTGAAACATCCGAACCCCTGCTGGAATTATGATTTGATTTTCAATCGCTGTGATTTGATCGCCGATAATAAGCTCGTCCCAAATAAAGTTGATTGGATTTTTCGCAATCTCTGAGAGTGAAATAGGATCTATAATACCCACACCTTCTACCGTAGGAACCCAAATTTTCCTGGAATAATCAAAAATTGCAGCCGGAAAAATCAATCCGTTAGTCTCCGAATTCGGCATCCCCATTTCATGGTTGTAAAGGGTGGAGGCAAGGAAAAAATCCTGGTCAGGATTCTCTTTAAACTTAGCCAGTTCTGTATCTGAAAAATATTGAACCCCAAAATTATTGCTAACCCAGATCCCATCTACCGGATCCTCGGTGATGCTATATACACTCTGTGATTTGAGTCCGTTTGGCTTTTTGATAGCTTTGAATTTTCCCTCGGAAAAAAACAGAATCCCTCCGTGTGTTGCAAACCACAAATCGCCACTCTTATCTTCATGGATATCGTACACTACGTCTTCACCGGGGGTAAGCGGCAGTTTTTGGTTACTGAGGAATTGGCCGTTTTCGATCCTAAAGATTCCTCCGTTTAGGGTTCCAATGATAATTTGCTTGTTTTTCAGCTCCAGGATGCTAATAAAGCTGGTTCGATCAAATTCGGAAGGAAGATCTACCGAATGGAAGATTCCCTCTGCATCATAATAGTGCATGCCACCAGATCGGGTCAAAATCCATAGCCATCCTTTCGAATCCTCATAAATCGCTTGAACATAGTGACTTTTGAGCCCATCCTTTGAAGTGATGGTATCGATCACTTTTCCGGATTTTTGGTCTATGACTGAGATGCCGGTCGACGAACCAGCATATATTTTCCCCTTTGAAGCACCTATTGTAGTCACTCTGTTTTGGATCAGTCCTTCTCTGGTGGTCAAGGAATGGATGTTTTGGCCCTTGGTTCGGTGAAGCCCGTCTGCCATGGTTCCTATCCAAATGCTGCTGTCCTGAGCTAGAAAAATGGGCTTGATGTTTTTTTCATGAAGCACATCAAAAGTCAGTTGTTTGACTTTTGCATCTTTCACTACCGCAAGACCTTTTCCTAAGGTTCCCAAATAGATGATATCATCCTCTTTGATGATTTTTCTGACTGAATAATTTTTCAACTCTGGGTAGATAAAACGGGATATTTTGCCGTTTTCGATTGATAAAATCCCTTTTTCCAGAGACCCTGCCCATATCCTGTTTTTGGAATCGACGGTCAGGCTAGTTGCGTTGATGTCTGGATATTCTCGATAAGAAACTATTAATTCCGTTTCATAATTCTCTTTCAATCGATAAATACCTTCGTTTGGATTGGATACGAGCAAGAAGTGAGTAGTGCCAAACACTTTTTGGGCTACAAATGAATCTGAGGATACTAATTGGGATTTTTCGGCGATCAAATCCAATTCATAGAGTCCTCGCGTGGTACCCACCAGTAGCTTGGAAGGGCTGACCGAGTAAAATGAAAAAATTTCCAAAGGAAAGTCAGGTTTCCAAAAATCAAGAGTGCCGAATGTTCCATTTTTCCAAGTATGGATTTTTCCGGTATGGGTACCTATCAATAATTCGCCCTTTTGGGTCTTCGAAATTGCCCTTATCCAGGTCTTATCGGTGATTTCATGGCAGTCGATAACTTTAATTATGTTCTTTTCCAAAAGCGCAATACTCCGATTAGCAGAGGCCCAGATTCCTTCCTGAGTTTTGAAAAATGTGTAATATGTCTGCTCGGTCATCAGGGGGTTGGTCTCTTGGTCAAAAACTTTGGTGTTGGTTCCGTCCAATCGGACCAATCCCTCCTCAGTGGCAGTCCAAAGGTAACCGTGATTATCTTTTTCCAGTGCGTAAACGGTGTTTTGAGGTAGACCATTCGAATTGTCCCAGATTTCCATGAGGTAATTGCCGGGAACTATGGTGGAATCTTGAAAAAAAATTTCCGACTGAGCATAAACATTTACTTTCCCTGAGATCAAGGTTGCAAAATGGATGATGACAAGGAAAGACGATAAAATTATAACCTTAAGATTCAAAACTGAGGAGATCGCGGAATTGCTATTTTTGGAACATACTAAGTCAAAATCACTTAGTTCTTTTCTGAGATTTTTGACTTGTTTTTTTTATGAATTTGGGAGTATCAATCTTAAATATAGAATATATTTTTCCCTCGTTTTATAGTGCAAAGTTAGTGCAAAGTAAAATTTTGTAAACGCATTCGCTTACATTTTTTCTATAAAATCGACTCTTTTTCATCGTAAATTATCAACTGCACAAAAGTAGCTACGTAGGGAGTAAAACTTAGGTTAAATGATTCCCAAGGCTTTAAAATAATTCTTTAATTTATTTAGAAAACCGAACTAGAATTTGATTTAATAAAGGGAAAGCGATTGAGAAGTGATGACCTCAGCAAAAATCAAAAACATGAGGTTGATGAAAACTCTAAAAAAAGTAACCGGCAGTCTGGCAGAAAGGGAGTGACGGCACAGGTTAGTTGTTTGCTGTTTGATTGATTAAAAGATTGGGTAAATGTCCGTGTTTTGAGGTTTTAACTCTTAGGTGTAGGGTCAAGACCAAAGCCAATAAAAAATGAAGTTTGTGCAGTAAGATGTGTGTGGTAAATGATAAGTTTGTTGCCCAGCTAAAATCTTTTATTCCATAACCAGATAATAAATTTGGAAAACTCTTTCAAAAAGCATTTTAATTTGCTGGAAAGCTTGATTTTATTTTTTCATCCTGTGGCTTAAGTCAAAAAAGGCGTTTGATTGGTTCGATATTCCCTGAAAACCTGACGTTCGACGGCGAAGAACATCGAGCCACCAGAATAAAAGAGGTGATCAACTTTATTTACTTGATTAATAATGAATAAAAGAGCAAAAAAAATGGGCAAAACCATTCAAAAATGACTTTGCCCAGAGTGGTGGAGCTAGCTATACAGAAGTCGAACCATTTCGAGCAGGATTTGGAGCTTCTGGCTAGGTTGTTTAAATCTCTTTAGCGCTAAATTACATATTAAGGTGAAGTTTGAGATTTCTTAAACTTCATGAGTTTGACTGATGTGATCGTCTTTTTTTTTCGCTTAAAATGAGGCTAAAAGAGAAAAAGTATATTCATTTTAGAGATTGGTAAGGTCGAATGAAGGAATAATAAATGCTTCTTAAAAAAAAGAGTTGAACTTACCGTTTTTCGGATATTATAGAATTTATTTCCTAATAATTCTCTTAAGGGTATCCTTTAGATTTCGTAATTCTTTTTCAGCTACAGAGCGCTTGCGGGGAGAAAAATGTATTCCGTTTTCGGATAATAATTTCAGTACATCCAACGCACAAATCTCTCCCATCAAAGCGAGTTGTGTAACAGTAGGCTGGGATTTGTTACTTTCTATATTAGAAAGTGTCTTTTGTGAAATGCCCAAAACCTCGGACTTTTTCTAGAGGAGGTGAGACTAGCTTTGATTCAGGTCATAGAGTAAGAAACATTAACATTGTGATACAGCATGTAGGTGTGTAAATAAAAGAGTCTATACGGGTCAAGATCTACATGAAAATAACTTTCCTACGCACGGGTCACGCAACTTCTTTAATTAGGATCTGCTGATAAACTCTGGCATCCTAAGTTAAAAAACCGGGTCCAGATTCCCATTTGGGCTCGTTCTTTTGTTTTAGGCGGTCATGGAGTGTCTGCCGTGCAACCCTGTACCACAACTGGCCGATGTGGATATGGAGTGGAAGACGAAGAATACTATGGAGATATTTCCTCATTGTATTTAAAAAGTTGGAACTACTCAGGTTGTAATTGGGTAATGTAATTAAGATTTTCGAAGATATTCTGGGAACGTTTGATCAGGGTATCCACTATGGATCTGATTACACAAAAGCGGTCTGCTCCTTCTACTGACTTGAACTGTCCTGATACTTTTTGTTTTACCTTGATCTTGCGTATGGCTCTTTCCATTTCATTATCCAAACGTTTGGATAATGAAATGGAAAGAAAAAACAGCACAACAATATCGCTAAGCCACATCTATCCATCTAGGGTCAATAGTTTTAATATTTTCTTCAATGAAGCAACAAAACTTTCATGCTTTTCAGGGTTGCCGTTTTTAAGTTTAATAAGGTTCTGTAGTTTCCACTGTACGGCAGGAAACCGTTCAAAATCATAGATACTCCAATCAGGTGTTCCTTTGCCAAAATTCAGTATGAATTCCCTGTCTTCTTCCGTTAAGCTTTGATGGATTACATTAACCAATTGTTCTCGGATTTTTTCAAAATCCTCATAAGTAAAGGGTTCCGGACTCATGCCTTCAAATTGGTTGACCAAAGTTCCCCTTTGGTCGATAAAATTGGGATGCAACATTTCGTGCAGAGGACGGTTGCTACTCAAAAGGAACAACATGAAACCCTTTTTGATTTCGTCGGTAAATCCTTCATTTTTCAACAGGTATTTTACATCGAACAAATCCCTGGGATGTTGACGGTCCAATGCCGCACAGATTTTTCCACCGTACAACTGCCCTAAAGGAACTACCGGAACGGCACAGAAAGCATCAAATTCTACTTGGGCTGTTTCACACAGCAGCAAGGTTACCGTTTCATCCATAACACCCCTGTTGATTTGGTTCACTTCTATTTTTATCTGTGCATTTGCAGTAGTAATTTGAAGTTTTAAAATTTCCGACTTTAAGGAAACCACTGCTTCTGGCAGAATTTTTTCAAGCTTGATTTTTATACGGTCGAGACCATCAATAATATTCATAAAGGACGTTTTTCTGTCCTTTATGGGTGCGTAGGTCAAATCAATATCTACGGACAATCTAGGCATGTCCCGTACAAATAGATTGATAGCCGTACCACCGTGCAGTGCAAAGACAGGTTCCTTTGCCACTTCCGGCAACACCTGTAACAATAGAGAAACCTGATGTTTGTATTTACTCATAATTTTCCAATGCTTTAGGGACAGTGATACGGTATTTGGATATATAAACACCATCTTTTACCATTGAGCGCTTCCCTTTTCCAAGACTGATTTTTTCCAAATCGATGTATTTAAACCAATCGTGCCGTGCCTTTTCTGCCATATACAGGAAAAGTCGCTTTACTTTTATGGAGGTACATGCCTCCAGAAGTTCCTGTACCTGTTTTGGCCGGAGGTTGTTCAATCCCTCCATGATCTCGTAGCACTCGACCAGTTCTTGCTTTTTGGGTGTTAGGTACAGGCATTCCATTAAGGCCCTTGTAGGGTTTGACACCAACAAACTGAAAGTCCCCTGTTCCAAAGCTTGCAGCCCTATTTTGGGTGGTAGAAAAGAAGAACTGTAGTAGTTCACTTTTAACCCCCAGTCATATTTTGAAAACCAAGCGGGCAATTTCTCTTCGCTTCCCCCGAACAATATTATTTGTTTTGTGGATAGCTCTAGATAATGAGCCTTTCCCAATAAAGATAAAGCCGTTTTTCCTCCAAGATGGATATTCAGGCCAGCTTGTTGTTGCAATGCGAACAATGCACCCTGATAGGTAGGCTTATCGCCCGATCTCATCCAAGCTCCCGTTCCTATGGAATATATCCAATTGCTATTCTTATAGCGGTTTAGCAATTGCGTGGAGAACCCATTTTCCGTTAACCACGAACTTAAATACACGACTCTCGGAGGTTGTAAATTAAGAAGACGGTTTATTTTTTGCTCTTTTTCCAAACCAATAGTTTCTTTTTTCAACTTTTTTTAAACTATAAAAATATCTTTTTGTTTATTTTGATTCAAATATACAAACTATAAGTTTGTATATTAAGATATTTTTAAACATTCTTATTACCGAAAAGATGGTACATTCATAAAAAAACATGGTAATAGATCAGGGAATTCGCTTTTAAAAACCACTAATAATTAAGAATTATGGGTTATTTATAAGAATGGTCAAAAAATGGCCAATCCGGATTTCGACCAAAAAGTACGGCTAAGGGTGTTTGGATTTTATGTTTAGATGAGTCTGCAGTAAAATTATGCATATCAGAATGGTAAAATTACAATAATTAGTCGAGTAGGTAAGGGGATTTTTAGAAGGAGTGGAGCTGGCAAAGCCATAGTTATATCGAACTAATTTATGGAAGATTTTGAAAGGGTTTTGAAGCTGCATTCAGAACTCTAAGCTTTAAATAATCGGAGTTAATGCTTGTATTCTGGAACTGGAGATAGAAAAGTTGAACCATTTTGAGGCGGATTTGGAGCTTTTGGGAAGATTGTTTAAATCTCTTTAGGACATATCTTTACAATGGTGCAGTAAGAGGTTCTGGTCATCATCCGCCCGATAGCTTATAGGAAGACAAAAAACTCCCGATTACTCTACAGAGATCCTGCCTACGTTATCTGCACCGATCCAGAAATGAACCTGGCTGAAGAATTCCTGTTTGATTTTTCTCTTTTGAACTAAATAATCCGAAAAGCCAAGTTTCTGTTCGTTTTTCATACCCTAAAATACATAAAACCATTCAAAAAACATAGATAAAAACACGCGTAAATATCTACAAATAAACTACATAAAAGAATTTTATCCTTGCAACGGTCTCAAGGAGACGATGAAATCCCCCGCATTGTAAAGCTGTTGATATTTCCATTGGTACCAGAAGTGGGCTGCCCTATAATAGTAGCAGTTTCGTAATTCATTGTTCCGCAAAAACGAAAAAGATTATGGAAACTTCCGAAAGAAAAATTGATGGTTCTATGTAGCTGAGATTAAACGGAAAGCCTAAGGTCTTTTGCAATGTTTAATGCAGTCTCAATTTCACTGGCTAACTCTTCAACTACTGATAAACTATTCAAATTTTCAGAGGTAAAAGAGAACAACCCATTTTCATTTTTTACAGCCAAATACATTTGCCTATCCTGAAAAGATAGGAAAATTGGGCGGTTGAATTTGGACTTCAATGCTGATATTCTTTCCATCAAGGCAGTTGATATCACATATCGGGCTTCCACCTGGTCTGTACCATAGACAATAAACTCTTCGGTGAATCTAGGGTCCTCCAAGTGGACCTGCTCTTCATCCCTAAAATTGAAACTGGCCCATCGATCTATTTTGATATTCTGATTTCTGGGAATCACCACGGTATGGCCAATTAGTTTTTTCTGAAACCTTAGCCAGCAAAACATGCCCCTGAAGGAGTAATTCAAACTGTCTTTGGGTACATTGCTGAGCAAGTTTTTAACTATGTATTGATAAAGTACCACCAGCATATTCAGGAGCGGTATCTGTAATAATACATCTGTGGCTGTGTTGGATAGGTTTTTTTCGAGTATTCCAATATCAGCTAGGTTGATTTCTGAAGTTTTGGATTTACTCCGTATCTGGCCAAAATTGATTATAGTGCTTTCTTTGTTTACCCGGGCAAACAGTTTACTGTTTTGAATTTCCATTTTGGGAGCATTGGCTCCCTGGGTAAATTCCATTCCGGGAAATAGTCTCTGGACCATTTTGACCATGGTATTGCTTTCTGATATTTTGAATTTTTGAAATACCCTGACAAAATAAAAAGAAGAAGCATAGATCAATACCATCAAGCCCATGACCATGTACATCTGGGTATAGGGCTTGGATGGGCTAAGCTGAATTTGTGGAAAGGGAATGGCAACAGCTGGAAAATAATGAGCCGCCAGCACCATTAGCATTCCTAGAAAATAGATGACGGTGATGCCCCACATGATTTTAAGCAACAAAAGGGTTCGTTTCCGCTGCAAGTGAATATCATTCAGGGATTTTTGGACCTGGGTGAAGGTTTCTCGGATGAGTAGAGGTTCCATAAGCTGCTTAAGACCAATTAATGTTATTCCAAGGGCTGGATTCGGCTTCCAAAGCTTGTTTGTAGAGATGCAAAATTTCCTCTGTGTAATTATTATGGTCATCCCTCATATCCATTTCCAATCCCAGGGCGAAACTTTTTCCGAATTCTTTCCATGAGGAGAATTTGCTCTTGGCCAATTGTTTGGCAAAGTCAATGACTTTCCAGGCATCTTCCTCTGTAATTAGTTTAGCAGTGAAGGCTTTTCTGGCCTGTCCTACCAAAATGGCTGCATCATAACCGGCTATACCCAAGTCCAATTCTGAATCAAACGTGAGAATCCCTTTCTCCTTTAGTTTATGTAAGGATTCTCCAGTGCTTAATAGCTTCAAATAGCTCTGAGCCAGCTCATTGTTTCCGAATTTTTGATCTAAGATCACCTCCCAATTTTCTTTCGGTACAGTCTGAATCATCTGATGGATAAAATCAAAATACAAGCGCCGACCATCCTTCATGAAATACTCTGCAAGATTCCAATAATCGGTTTGCGTATCTATTCCCCAACCTTTCATATAGGGTTGAATAGCCTTTGCATCCAGAAACGTGAGGGTGTTGGTGTCCGCACCCCACCATTCTGCAATAGGAGTATAAAAAGCAAGGGAGAAAAGTTGGTCTTTTTTAAGTTGGCTGTCTGGTGATTTCTTGAATTTTGCTTTTTGATGGGTAGGTTTATCGAATTCGGTTTTACCGATCTTAAAGTATTTATAAGCATAGGAGCCAATAGCTAGGGCCAAGATTACATACCCGTACCAAGGAAGGTTTTCAAACATTTGCATAGCGTTTTAATTTAAAAGTTGATTGAGGTTTACTTCTTTTTGTTCTGCTTTGGGAATTTCCAACAAGAGCTCTTGCTGATCTTTTCGAATGCTGGCAATCAGGTTTGCGGGAAACATCTGGATTTGATTATTGTATTGGACTACCGCCGCATTAAAGGCTCTTCGGGCTGCGGAAATTTGTTCTTCCATGTCTGATAACTCAACCTGTAGATTGATAAACTGCCGGTCTGCCTTCAGTTCCGGATAACTCTCCATATTCACCGATAGTCCGCCTATAAGTTTTGTTAGTTGGTTGGAAGCTTCGATGTTTTCTTTATGATCTCCTGCCTTTTCTGCCTGACTGCGGAGCTTCGTTACCTGGAGTAATAGCTCCTTTTCGTGGGCCATATACCTATTGAGCATCGCTGCCAAGTTGGGGAGTAGGTCAAACCTTTTTTTAAGGTAGATTTCAATACTGCCGTAAGCTTGGGATACCGTGTTTTTTTTGGCAATGATCCGGTTGTTGGTCAGTATGCCGATCAGAAGGATCAAAAGCAATACTGCAGGGATGATGTAGATTTCCATGATGTGGTTTTATTAGTTCATTTTAGGTTTTTGATTTTGGATTCAGATTACAAGTCGTTACTGTTTGACTGGGGATTGCAGGTATTCCTGGCCGTTGAATGTTAAGGTTGTAGTTAGGTTAGAAATCTTTTCTGTGGAATCACACTCCCCGTCTTCATCTTCTTGGTTTCTGGTCTGGGTAAGCATTCTTTTCACCAATAGGTCATAATAACCGTGGGTCTGTTCGTTAGATAAGATGAAAATGCTTTTTGTGTCGAGAAACTCTCCGTCACAGTCCCCGTTCCACTCACCGGTGAATGTGGAAATAGGGAAATTTGAAAGGATTTTTTTAAGATGATCTCCTGCTTTGATAAAGAGTGAAAGCGTTTCATTATTGTAAGGATTTACTCTTGACATGCCTCGGTAGGAAACCCGAATCCCAAAAGCTCTTAGCTTATCACTGACTCGATACGGGGCGGTATCCAGGCTTATATCCTGCAGCTCAATAGCATCTGAAACCCATTGATTGGTAGCTGCACTTTCAAAAAAGCTGTGTGTGATTGCTCCTGTGTGGGGATTTGTTAGTAATACATGGCTGTTGAGCTTAATATACTGTTCTTCTTCGTCCACAATTTCAGGAATCAAAAGAATGAACTCATTAATTTCATGAGGTAGAGCCTTGGTTCTGATCAAGTCGCTTTTGACCGCCAAAGGATCCAGATTAAGGTTTTCCAATACAGACAAAACCAACGGGTATTCCTCGATTACCTCACTTAGTTTTTTTGCGCTAACTTCCTCAATCATCCCATCAGGAAGGATCCTGAACTCTTTCTCTTCTATTTCTTTGATTAAATCCCAGGTAATCAGCTGGGTTGTGATTTTGTTTTCGCTTATTCTGGATCCTTGCTGAGTCATTTCCTCAGCTATTTCCTCATAGGCAATGGGTAATCGAGCTATGATTTTGCCCTTCAGATCGTAGTTGATCAGGGTGGTCTCCAGTTCATGAGCCCCGATTCTAACCGTGACCACTGCTGTGTAAAAGTTTGTAGACAAGGTTAACCTGTAAGCATAAATGACATAATACTTCGAGTTCTTATTTTGGATTTCCGGATATATTTCTTCAAGTTTTAATGCGTGCTCATCAATTTCTACCAGATCGTCCTCATCGATAAAACTGTCAAAGTTTGTTCTGTCTATATGTGGTAGGTTTCTGGTTTTAAGGCCTGAAAGATATTGCTGAAAGCGGGAGAGGTTGTCTTTTGTATGGATAGCAGAAGCTGCGTCTTCAATCAAAACACGTTGCTCAGCGTTGCCTGATTCTTTTTTTTGGTAACAGGAGATCAACAAAATTAAACCCAAAATGAGGATGGAAGTAGCGGACTTTTGCATTTGATTAGTATTGGTTTTTAAGGGACTTGGCTTTCTCACTTTCATGGCTACTTATTTTTACTTTCTTTGGACTTTAAATTAGATTTAGGGTTTTTTCCAACAGATAATGAATCATACCCACCATCACCGTGAGGGCTAATAAGGATACTATCCGTACTGGTAATTGAGGTAGGAATGACTTGAGATGTGACTTTAACAGGGTAGTATCAACCAGGAGGAATAGAATGAAAACTATACTACCTATGATGAAGCCTACCCGGGTAAGGGCAAAAAAGTAGATTTCATTGCCTACAATTGTAATCAGGCTGTCAGGTTCCAGTGGCGATCCCAGAATCAGATACATGTAGTATATACCTAAAGTCACCGAAGCAATGAACCAAAGGGTATATTCCAAAAGGATTTTTGTTAACCTTTTGATTGATATGTTTTTTCCCTTATTCATAAAAAGACACAAGAATTACTGCGTTCCCCTTCCTCTGGAATCGGCTTGAGTTTCATAAATAAATCAGGATCCGCTAAATCTAAATCCTGCAGCACTTCGCAAACCTGTATTGCTGCATCTGCTTGATTGCCTGATTTTTCCCTATAAACCGTTTTGGATAAGATCCACTGGTCCTGTTTGAATGTGATATAGAATTCAGCCTCAGAAAATCCACGGTCAGGAAATGCGGTGAGGACAATAAACCCTTCTTCGTAAGCCTTGATATCCACAATTTGATTGCCCCCGTCTTGCGAGAAATTGCTAGTTTTTAGGGCAAATTCATAGTTTCCGCTCTTCTTGACAAAGAGCAGTAGTTCATCTCCCCGATAGGGGACCGCACTCACTACCTTGTCCAGGATCATGTCCTTATTGATATCTATATCCCGGATAAAGAAATGCTCATTTTCAAGGTAATTTTTTAAGTCCTCCTTCATCGGTTCATTATGATCCCAATCCTGAATCCCATGGGCAAATAAATCATTGACAATATGCATTTTGTGGTTGTTCAGCCCTTCGGTAAATTCAAAATCAACCTGTGGATGCGGCCCATCAAAGAGAAAAAAGAGGACTGATTTTGCTTCATCGAATTCCAATTCATTGATTAAGTTGTATCGCTGTGATTGTTTGATGTAGTCCATAGCTTGATCCTGAAAATGATTGACGGCATCAGCTTGCCATTTTCCGTTTTTGGCAATGGCGATAAGCTTGCTGTCAAACTTTTGGTAATCCGGTTCTTTGATTAATTGAAAAAAATAGGTGATGTAGTTGGTGGATTGCTGGTAAAGTTTTTCTGGTTTGTCCTGGTCTTCATTCCATCCAAAAAAGCCCTTGAATTCGCTAAAGTTTGATGGGAAGAGTTTTAAAAATTGCAGTTCATCTTGATTGGCAAATGCATTTTGCAATTCTCGGATCTTATGAAGTTCGGTTACGTTTTCATGGGTGTCCTGATTTTTCCTGAATGGGGAGAAAGGGAAGATTTGATGTAGGATATCTGTTTTCATCAATTGACCTTCATTGAAATAACTGAGTTCTCCACAGGGACTGTTTGTGTCATTGTTGCAGTTGAGGAATTGAAAAGAAGCCAAAAGTTGCTTGCTGTACATTCCTAAATCTTCTACCACAAAACCACCCAGGTCTTCTTCGTTTTCAAGGAAATAGGAAGTTCCTGCATCGGCAAAAAGGTTGATGCTCCAACTCCTGGTATACTCATAAAATTTTATGGAATAGTCAGTGGCTAGTGTGCTGACCTCATGCTCAGGTAGATTCTTTCGGAGGTGCTCAAGTGTTTTTTCCTGAATAGCCTGATGTAATCCCCCTTTTGCCTTACTGGGATCTTTTATCAGATACAGCTCCGGGTATACCTGGGATTGGATAAACTCCATTTTTTCAAAGAACAGTTGGTGTATGCTAATGCCCAAAACCAAAACGATGGCAAGACTTAGAAAAACCACGTACCGGAGCTTTTCCTTAACTATCCATCTAAGAAAGCTATAGGCAAGGTATAAGATGAAACCAAGCAGGCCTACCAAGAATACAATAAGGATTATTTCCATGGTTTTAGGTTTAGTAAGGTTACCATGTAATTTAAATTACTGGAGTCCATTGTAGTGCATTTTTATTTCCTGTAAAATGGACAACACTGTTTCTTCATTTTTCTCTAACTCCCTTCTTTTCCAGAACGTGTATTTGCTATACTTTCCATGCAGATTCTGACTGTTTGCTTTGAAGTATATGTCTTCGAAAAATGCCTCCTTGTCGGGTTTTCCCTTGATTTCTTCATAGGCGGATAAGTATTCATGAACCTGCTTTTCAAATACCTTCCGATATAAACTTGCAGGAATGTTTTCGAAGAGATTTTTCTGATGGGTTTCGAAGGAGTTCTGAAGTATTTCCGGATTTCTGTATCGATTCAAAAAAAACAAGGAAAGCCTGTCTGATATGGGGGCATCTTCAGTAAACAATTGATTTAAAAAGGTGTGATTATAGGAAATAGTAGCATAGTCTATGGTTGAGCCTATGACAGCTAGGAAGAAACCCAACTCTCCGATTTCTTTTTCAATAAGGTTCAAAATAGGAGTGGCGCAAACTGGTGTAAGTTCACCTTCTCCATGGAATTTTCCCATGCAGTATATGACCGTTTGTAGCTGTGTTTTATCGAGCTCCATGTACTGGTAAGGGGCGGAGTTGTTATCCTGAAGCGCGGCAATTTCATCATCCATGGAAATCAAATTGTTTTCCAAAATGACTTGTTCTATATAGACTCGCTCATTCTCCTGTTCTATCAATTCTTTTGACAGCAAGGCATAATAGTATGTCAGTCCTACAAAGGAAAGTCCAGTTAAAATAAAGAATGTAGTTGCGCCCTTCATCTTAATTTTGGTAATGGTTTTGGATTTCTTTTAAGATGCTATATACCTCTCGGTCATTATTTTCAGTAAATCGCCTATCCCAAAAGCTAAATGGCCATGAATACATGAAATTTTTTGTAAATGAACGGGAAGGAAAATCCAGAAAACCCTCATCAGATACATCATACATCGAAAAGAATTCCCGGTGGAAAGGAGCTGCAACTATCTCATTATGCACAGAAATCAGCTCATCAACTACCCGTTTGCACAAGTGGTCATACCTGTTTTTGGAAAAATAGGTATAGAAGTAGGTCTTGTTTTGCTTCCATAGCATATGTATATGCTGCGGAGACCTATCCAGAAATCTTAATTTTTGGCTCAGGTATTCCAGTTGGCTTACTTTTTCAAAATACAGGTAGTTCTCAGGGATAGTCAGATCGCCAAAATCATCCTCCATCTCCTGATTAGGGTTTGCAGTGGGAATTCCAAAAACAGCTTCATAATTCAGATTACGATAGTCTTGGATACTGTCTTTATAATGGAAAATCAGATTGAATGCCTTAGTCCAGTAGCTTTCTCCGTATTCCTCATTTTCCATCTGGGAAAAGATTTCATCTTTCATGGTCTGCTCATAGGAAAATGGCATGCCTTCATATTTACCAAAATCCATAAAAAAGGCTTCATAACCTTTCCAGGCATTGCGATAGTTTAGCAAGGATGAAAAACTCTTTAGTTCTTTATCAAAGAGCTGCTTTTCCGAAAGTTGACTCATATAGTTTATTTCCCATGCCCCGTCTAGCTTATTCCTTTTCTGATATCCGGAATATTCCAGGCTTAGAAACCAAGTTGCTGCACTAAAGAAAAGTATGGAGCCGGGGAGCAATAAATAGTTGATAATATTCTGCTTTGCCTTTGCCAGCAGCAACAAAATAAACGAAGCTAAAACAGCGGATGCGATCAAAAGTTGTAGTGAAAAGCTCATTTTCTATTACAGCTCATTGGAGGACTTTTTTGATTTTTATTTTGAATAAGGGTTCTTCTCTGTATTCGGGCCCTTCGTGAATGATGCGAATCAAATACCCCCCTCCTTTTTTCAAGTTGCCCTGATAGCTTTCCAACAGTTCTGCTGGAAGTGTTCTATATTCCTCTAGGGAGCGATATGCGTTATTTTCAAAGACCGAGAATTTGAATTGCTGTGCTTTTATTTTTGAATTCACTTCTATGCTTAGCGCTGCATCCTCGTCAAGTGTGATCAGGTAAAAAGTGGCATTGGCATAATAACCGTCTGTGCTAGAAATGTAGCTTGGATGTTGATTTTGAGAGACAGCATTGGCTATAAAAACAGGTTCAACAAAGTTGATGATCTTGAATTTTCCCGTAAGATCGGTCTCTTGATGGGAATACAAACCGCTGTTGAATTTATATTGGACTTCAACTTTGCTAGTTTGAAAGGGTTGAAGAATCGCTAGTTTGGTAGGGAAGGGGGATGAGTACCAATTCTCCGGAGCTTGGGAATTGTTGTACTCCACTACTTCCTGATAAACCTCTTTTTTGGTGACTTCAATCGGATAAATGCCTTCAATAACTGAATACTCTTCAAGATTCTTATTGCTCATTGCGGCTATGATTTGATTGGGATTATCGCCTTGATACATATAAAACTGCCTGATAAAAGCCCCGTTTTTGCGGAAAACCCAATTTTGGACACCCAGGCTATTTTTGAACCCATAATGAATGAATTTTCCTTTTTTGAAGCGGTACATAGGGGATAGCTTGCTCACAGGGTCGGGGCAACCTAGGCATTCAGACTGAAGCAGACTTTTTATCGGAGGCTTGGATCCTTTCCAGCTTGCAAGTGTCTCAAGTTGTTTTTCATCCAAAAATTCTGTGATAAAATGCGCTCCTTCCTCAGTTTTAATCTCCTTGAAAGGGAAATTTATCTCCTTCAAACTGGCATAAACCAATTTGTCTTCTGCACTAGGTTTTATGCTCTTGCAGGATCCTAAAAGAATTAGGATTAAGAAAGGAAGACTTACATTTTTCCATTGCATAGTTTTGCTTGGGCTAATGGGATAGGTTTAAGGATGCGGCAGAAGTCCCGTTTGAGTTTAAAATAAGTTGACTATTAAAAGGAAATATGGTATTGATTATTTACTAAAGCTTGATTCATTGATTTATCACTCAATCAGTTATTTTCAATACAAGCTGCTCTAGCCAGTCCTATTTTAGAATTTCAATGGCTTTATCTATTGTTTTTCCTTTTTTTAAATTGTCCAAATCAAAGACTTCTTTAATTTGAATGTCAGGAAATATTCCATTTATATGAAACGTTTTATCCATGCTCATGTAGTATGCTATTGCTGGACTAAATAATATTTCTTCACTTAGTTGATACCAACTATTTGTAGAGGAATAGCCAGCGGTTTGCTCACCTAATAGCGTAATATTTTGCTGACCTTTTAATGATGAAGCTACTGCTTCGCCGGAACTTGTAGTATATCTACTTGTCAATACAACATATTTTTTGATTTTATTAGTACACTTACAATTAATTGGAAGTGAAGTCATCTGACTTCCTCCCATATAAAGATTTCCATCTTTTAGTTCCCATTCTGAGTAAAATGATTTTCCATCTTTTGAGTCTCCTCCTAATTGCATATTGGGAAACAATAAACCTAAGCCCGATAGCATTGGATACATATTGCCACCTATGTTGGTACGCAGATCGATGATAAGTTTTGTGGGTTTTTTTGAAAGGAGATTACAGATACTATCTCTTATGGTGTTTGTAGCTAAAACTATAGCATTTTGGTCGCTGCCAATATTTATGGCAGGAATTACTATATAACCAATATTTTTACTTAGAATTTCGGCTTTAATTTTATATCCTTCCAACGATTCTTTATATAATGTAGAAGGAATTTCTTGATTCAATTCATAAGGAAGTTGAAAATCATTTTTTTTGACATCACCCATATATCTTTCACCATTGATTATCAATGCTCCATGAAAGTCATTTAATTCTGTAAGTAATAACCGTACCGGTATTGCAAGTGCATTTGTTGATGAATCTTTAATATCTAGATTTTCTTTGATTATTTTAGATACCATGTTCCAATCAACTTTTTCTGTATTCACAGAATTTTCTTGAGCTAAAAATATAATTCTGTCTAATAATTGTTCATTCTTTGATTTTTCCTGTGCATTAGCACAATTAATGAATGCAAGTAATATCAGACTGAAGGCGAATTTATTTTTCATGGTAGAATCTTTGATTTATGTTCTGTTATATGCAGAATGGTTACAACAGGTGCATAAAAATTACGCAACTTTTTACATATTTTTTATCGGCTATATTTTGTCATTTCTGCACCAAAATCCTTAACAAACATATTGTCCATTTCGTCTGCTTTGGCAGCTAGCTGGGATAGGTTCTTCAATACCTGTTCGGCGTTTTGAGAATAGAGATCGCTGATATGAATCCGATAAGAAAGGAAGATCTGATTGTCAGAAATGGACAGCCTATGTTCTCCAGTATCTGCTGTCATGATGTATTCGTATATGTCCCCCAGATTTTTTCGCGGAAGCTCATTCAGAGGAGAGGTAGCGAAGAGGTAATTGGTATCATAGACAAACATTCGGATCTCAGCACTTCCCAGATGGAATTTCCAGTACTCATTTCCCGAGCGTGTCAACACTGGGTTGATTCCTAACTTATGAATGGCTTTTTCCACCTTCACACTGAAGTCTGCCAAGGGACTTTCTTCAAACAAGCCCTCATCCATATCAACCCCGCAGTTGGGGCAATAGCCAGCTTTCTCTAGGATCAGGGAATTACAGCTGGTACATCCCAAAGTAAAATCACCGGATAGTTGTTCAATGATCTCAAGTTCTTCACGTAGGGTCTCCATAGGAATGGCAAATCCCATGTTATCAGCCTGGGTAAATTTAGCTGTGACGATTCCCAACAACTCTCCTTTTTCATTCACTACGGGTCCACCGCTGTTTCCTGGATTGATCGCTGCATCGGTTTGGATAAAATCCCTTCCTCCAATGGTTTGACGGGGATTGGATACCGTCCCTTCTGTGACGGTGAAAGGCATACCATAGGGGAAGCCCAATACCAACAGTTTGTCTCTGGTCGACACGTTGGTACCGTGTTTTGTATGGACCGATTGAATAGGCACAGGAAGGTCTTCAGCTTTTAAAAAAGCAACGTCCTTTCCTGGGTTGGCAAAGATTACTTTAGCGAGGTACCTGTTTTTATTCGCGTCTTCAACACTGACGGCCAGGCTTCCAGAAACAACATGGTAATTGGTGATAATCACCCTATCCTGAGCGCTATAAAAGCCCGTGCCCGAACCAAATGCCGTGTTGATCTTATATACCGAATTGCTGATGTTTTGTAAAATGTCCATGCTTTAACCGTGATTATGCATTAGGAATAGAAAAACATTGATAATTGTTTGAATGGAGGATAAAAAAGGGGATTTTTAACAGGATCAACATTCACCAAAATGGTTAATCTTCCTATCGAATAT
>NZ_JAYEEY010000030.1:0-53417 GCF_035156415.1 Algoriphagus persicinus | reverse complement strand
GCTGGCCATTAAATTTGAGGGAAGGCTGAAGCTGGACATCACTACGGAAAATTAATTAATTAGTTCCCTTCCCTTGGGGTACCCCAAGGGAAGGGAAGGACAGAGTTTAGCTAACACTCCCTCGCGTACTCTCTTTTCTCTTATTCTCTTTTCTCTTATTCTCTTTTCTCTTATTCTCTTTTCTCTACTTCTCAGTCTCCGCCAGCTCCAGATTCTTTCGTTCTTCCTCCACAATTCTATTATAGATTTCACCGCGTTTTTTAACTCGATTCGTTTTTTGCCAGTCCATAAAGGCTACTACTACAAAGAGCATAAAGTACATAATCTGGGACTTCTGCCGGATGATAATGCCCAGATTGGACATCACGAAGGTCATGGAGACAGAGATAGAAAGAAATACCACTGCGGACATCTTCACCATGGCCGGTGCTACCTTGATATAGGTGATAAAATCCTTACGAATAACCTTGCTAAACATATAGATGTAGAGCGCATTCTCAAAGGAAATCGCTATACCCAATAAATTCGGAGAATCAATAAAAAGGGGTCTAAACCAAAAAGTAAATAACTTCATAGGCATACTATAGGAACCCATATCAACTCCCGAACCAGAAGATTGCAATCTCCCCCGATTTAATGCGGATTCTTCCTCAAAGCTATCCATCAGGTTATTTGGATCATAGCCTAAATAAGTAATCAAATCTTCATATACATAGATGCTCATGGCTATGGCAAAAAACACAACTAGGTATTTTTGAAAAATCGGTACTTTTTCTCTCCCTAATACAAATCCCACTCCCATGCCTATCAAAATGGCGAAGAGAATATGGGGTCTAACCATATAAGTTAAAAAACTACCGATTGCGATATGGAGAATTCGCTTGGCAGGCCAGGATAGACCATAAACCAAAAAGCCTATCCCTGCAAAAATCACAGCCCCTTTACCCAAAGAAGCTGTCCAGAAGTGCATATTTGGGAGAAACATAAACACGGTAATGGCATCCCATCCTTCGAACTTTGGGTTGAACCGAAGGTTTTCTTTAAAAAAGAGATAAAAATAGACAAAGCCCCAGAAACCCACCCAGCAGCTCAGGAACATCATCATATCATAATTAAAACCAAACCAGTTTACAAATGGAAAAGACAACCATTTAATAAAGTTGGTGCCCGCTTCAAATGCATTAAACCACTCTACATATCGTTTAGTTTCAAGAAAATATACCCAAGAATCAGAGCGATTAAACAGTCCATAGATCCAATACACCAGTCCAAAGAACATATGATACCAGAACATTTGGTTAAGCATACCAGCCTTCACCCATTTATGCTCTCGCTGTAGATTGCTGAGTATGGGTTGGCTGATGCCGAAGAGGATGAGTATGAGGATTACAGCGCTGAGCAATTTATATTAGAGATTGGAGATTGGAGATAAAGAGATTGGGAGATAAAGAGATTGGGAGATTGGGAGATAAAGAGGTTGGAGATTGGAGATTGGAGATAAAGAGATTGGAGATTGGAGATTGGAGATTGGGAGATTGGGAGATTGGAGATTGGAGATTGGAGATTAGAGATTTCACACCTTTCGGGAGTTTTTAACATGCTCTCTTTTCAGGTAGAAAATGAAGCCATTCAACACTTTTAGGGACTCTATTATCATTACTCTGATTTTCAAATAAACATCATCGGAAATGTATTCTTCATCTCTGGCCTCAATTAAATGATCTAAAACCTCAGAAATTGATCCTCTGGAATTATAGTAGAATTTATTACTATCCAAATAATGGAATCTACCCCACCCTTCAGCAATATTTGCAGTTGCCGATCTGGCAACTCTTACAAGCTGGGATCTCAACTCATATTTTTCACTTGAAGGAAAGGTACATACAACTTCCTTTTTAATACTCTTTTTTAACTCATAGGCTAATTGCCAACATTTAAGATTTTCAAAAGTCTCGGATCGTTCCATGGTTGCAGCTAATAAAAGTGAACTTAATATCCTAAAATAATAAATCTGAATTAAATAGAGTTTGGTTTTTTAGAAAATGGGGGATTGAGAGATTGGGGGATTGGTGATTGGAGATTAGGAGATTAGGAGATTGGGTGATTGGAGATTGGGTGATTAGGAGATTGGGTGATTAGGAGATTGGGTGATTGGGTGATTAGGAGATTGGAGATTGGAGATTGGAGATTGGGTGATTGGGAGATTAGGAGATTGGAGATTATTCTCTTATTCTCACAATCTCTCCTCTCTCACTCTCTAAATCTCTCCTCTCTCACTCTCTCAAAACCATCTCATAGACTTCTTCCAATTCCTTCACCATCCTTTTCATACTAAACTGCTTTACTACTCTTTCTCTGGCGGCGGCGGCCATCTGGGAATGGAGGGTTGGGTCGCCAAGCAACTGAACACAGTAAGCAGGCAATTCCTCGTATTCATCAATTTCGGATAAAAAGCCCTGTACGCCGTGTTGTACTACCTCTCCTATGCCTCCTGCACGGGTAGCTACTACAGGCACTTCGCAGGCCATGGCTTCCAACATGGCGATGGGTAAACCCTCAAACTCAGAGGTGCTCAAGTAAATATCCATGATAGATAGGTAAGGAACCACCTGCTTCTGAACTCCTACCAAATGAAAATGGGCAGCCTTGCCTGATTCCTCAATTTGCTTCTCCAGACGAGATCGCCATTCCCCATCACCTACTAATAGAAAATGGGTTTCGGGACATTTTTGTAGGATTTTCAATGCCAGATCTATCCAAATCCATAATCGCTTCTGGTCACGGAATACGGCGACGATGCCTATTATTTTTGAAGATGGGGGGAGGTTGAGATTGGAGTTTGGGAGATTGGGAGATTGAGTGATTGGGAGATTGGAGATTGGAGATTGGAGATTGGAGATTGGAGATTGGAGATTCTCTTCTCTCCCACTCTCTTCTCTCTCACTCTCTATTCCAATTGTTGAGATTGCTTCGCTCCTTTCATCCGCTCGCAATGACGTTAAACGACGAAAAACATCTGTATTCACTCCATTCTGAATGACCTTAATCTTCATTCTTCCGCCACGCTGATAGGGATCTATCATGGAATTAAGCTGCATAGAGAGTGCAACTTCATTTGAGACGGCAATGGCTACATCCTGCTTTTTAAAAGTCATTCTATTTCCCCAATAGGACACCTTATTGTACCGTTCCCAGGTATTATGCTCAGTATAGACGATGGGGATATTCAGTTCATTTCCCACAAACCTAGACATAATCCCCGCCCAGGGTAGATGTGCATGGATAATATCTATTCCCAATTTCTTAGCAAATGCCCGAACTTTATTCACATGAAAAAACAGCCCTAAGTTACTCGAAGGAATAAAATGCACCTGAATTCCAGCTGCTTCCAGCTCATCTACTATGTTGCTTTTTTGATGGTAAAAATACAGGCAATGAAACTCAAAGCGCGCCTTATCATGAACCAGGGCAGTTTCAGGTATCAACTTCTCTGCCCCTCCACGACCGAGGGATTTGATTAAGTGGAGGATTCTGATTTTGGTGGGCAAGGGGGGGGTAGAGATTAGAGATTAGAGATTGGGAGATTGGGAGATTGGAGATTAGAGATTGGAGATTGGGAGATTGGGAGATTGGGAGATTGGAGATTGGAGATTGGAGATTGGAGATTGGAAATTGGAGATTGGAAATTGGAGATTGGAAATTGGAGATTGGAGATTGGAGATTGGAGGTTGGAGATTAGAGATTGGAGATTGGAGATTGGAACCGTCATTGCTATACGCTGATTAGGTCTCAGCTATCAATTATTTTTTGTTTGAGCGTTCGCAATGATGCTACAATAAAACTCGTCGAATTCCTTCGCAATTTGATCAATTTGATAGTCTTTTAAAACCAGTTCCCTGGCAGTAATAGTTATTTTTTCTAAGGCATCCTCCGGGAGATTCAATACTTCTTCTATTGCTTTTTGAAATGCCTCTTGATCTGCTGTTTCAACACAAAAACCAGTTTTATCGGAAATTACTACTTCTGGAATACCTCCTACTCCGTAAGCTATCACCGGCACCTTGCAGTACATCGCCTCCAAAATTACGCCTGGAAGTCCCTCGATTTTTGAGGGCATGACTAATGCTTTGGCTTTGGTAAGAATGGGGAAGATATTTGGTTTGTTAGCAATTAAATTCACTAAATCTTTTAAACCATTTTCCTCTATTTCCTGCTCTAAAGCAGCCCGTAATGATCCAGATCCTATAAAAACCAAATGTAGCTCAGGGTATTTCTTAAGTAGTTGTATATAAATCTGAAGCATTCCCCGCGGGTCTTTTTCCTCTACCAAGCCTCCGATCTGTAGTAAAAATTCTTTAGGAAGTGAGACTTCCAAATTCTCTTTTAAATCTCCGTCAATCGTATTGGTATCTATTCCTATTGGGATGGTAACAGACTTTCTTTCTGGAAAAATAAAGGTGTAATGAAAATCTATCCTCGAAGCTTTCGAGACAGATACAACCCCAGATACCTGATTGATAAGAAATTGATTGAATCTTTGATGAAACCTATTGCGAATAAAATCCCCCATCTGATTGGCGTTTCTATAGATTATGGGGGATTTCCATCCAAATAGCCTTTTGGAAAAGACTGAAAACTTCAATGTATCGGCGGCATTTGCCTGAATGATATCAGGATTAAACTCTTGTACAATTTTGGCAAAGAAACTCCAACCTTTTAAATCAAAAAACCGATTGGATATCGGTCTATTCATTTTTGTAAATTCTCCTGAAAAAGGTAATTCAGCTTCTCCTGCAAATATACTTACCAGCAACACGTCATTTCCATAGAGCCTAAGTTGCTCACTCAGTTGGGCAGCGAAAATTTCTGCTCCCCGTCTCTGAGGTTTTTGAATAAGTTGAATGATTTTCATTTTGAGTTTGAACTTATTAATTAAATTTCCATACCTGAAGGTATTCTGTCATTTTGGAAGCCAATTCCCAATCCTTTTAATAACTTTTAATAATACAGTTTCATACTTCTTCGCCCCTAGTTTGTGTCTTCCCGTGGTTTGTGTCTTCCCGTTATCTGTGTTTTCCCGTGGTTTGTGTCCTCACAGACCACTTAAAACCTTTCCTCAACCGTGGCCTGTGTCCTCACAGACCACTCAAAATCTATCTCGATAATCTGTCAAAAACTCAAACTCATCCACACCAATTTCATAAAACGCAGCAGACGACCATTTATAGTCCTCAGGACGATTGGCCAAGTTCCAATGACTTTGCAATGGATTAAGATGGAGGTAGTCAATTTTTTGTTCTGCTTTCTTTTTTGTGTCCATCAAAACTGCCAAAGGATCACGCTGCCAAATCCTTAATTTCCTATCAGGTTCATCCACCAAAAAGTTTGAAAGCAGGATTGGATCTTTCGATTTCAAATCCTTTGCTATACTATGGCTGGTGAATTTATTGAAACTGGCATGAGGCATTTCCTTACCATTGGGTTCCTTCATTTCCCAAATGACGTGAAGGTGGTTTGGCATAATGACAAAGGCGTAAATCTTAACCATCTCCCTTGAGACCAACTCTCCGAAAGAGTCGAGGATGATTTGTTTGTAAAGATCATTAGTGAAAAGTTTCTTCCAACCTTTGATTGTATCGGTCCAAAAATAGACCTGATCGTATTCCATGTTGGAATTGCGAGTGTTTGTATCGTTTAGATGCATATGAAAAAATTGGTTAAAATGATTGTTAAATGGTCTGTGAGTAAAGACCATGGGGACGGTTAAAAGTATTAAATGGTCTGTGAGGACACAGACCATGGTGGACGTTTAGTTATTAGAAGAGTCTGCGAAGATCGGGACTAAGGTAAAGAACGTTAGAATTTAATGGTCTGTGAATACATAGACGTAGGTTGATATAAATGGTCTGTGGGGACACAGACCTTGGGTGATGGACACAGACTGGGTGAAATTAGTTTTTGAATGGTCTGTGGGGATACAGACCATGGAGATAGGTAAACTTCTGATTCAATCCTACCAATGACGTTAATCATGCCGTCCCAAAGCTTTCTGATACAATTGAAAGTAACTTTCAGCGTTCATTTCTGGATCGTTCTTTTCCTTTAGTCCTACCAGGGCTTTCTGTCCCTTCTGAGAAATTAAGGATGGGTTAGTTAGGATTTCCCTAACTGTCTTTTCCAATTCTTTTTCTATAATTTTTGAAAGCACTTCTCTCTCTTCTTTATTTCTATACAAACCCTCTCCAAATTCATCTTTTGGAACTTCAATTACCCAGCCTCTTTCAATGGAATTGATCTCTGATAGGGCTCGTATATTAGTGCTGATTACAGGACAGGCCATTGATTGGTACTCCAATACTGAATAGCCATAGGTGTCTGCATATGTTGGTAGCAAGCCTACATGGGTAGATTTCAATAGGGCAAGGACTTCTGTGTTTGGAATATTTTGATAATGAGAAATTTGATCTGGATATGTTGAAATTAATTTCGTTACCCAATCCTTATCAGTTTGAGAAGCCTGAGAAGCATAATCACCGAACTTGAGATTACTTATGATTCTTACCTCAACATTAGCTCCCTCTTCAAACAATCGTTCAAATACGCGTACTATCTCTGCTCCTCCCTTTCTGAAAAAATCATTCCCTATCACGGTAAAAACCAATTTCCCTTCCAAATTCAATGCTTTTTCATCCCAGTAATCAATAGCAGGATTCTGAGAAGGGTGGATAACTGTAAGCTTTGAAGAAATTTTTTCTAAGTGTTCAGGATAATCTATGGATACTTTTCTTAGCATGATCTCCCTGGCACAGTTACTCATGGCCACAATCCCTTTGCATGACTCTGAAGCAATCGCATTCAGCCCAAACTTATCCATGCCCCAGCGAGGTAATGAAGTTTCAAAAGTGGTAATCCAAGGAGTTTTTGAAAGAGATAAGGCATTGAAAAAATGGAATATATCTACTTTCCGCTGTAAGGGTGCAAAGTGAATATTCTTCATTACTGGGTGTGCCAGCAGTTTTTTTAAAATATGAGAACGCATCATCACTCTATAGGGAGAGATCAAGTCTAAAGCCTTAAAGTAGGATACTTTCTTAGGTACAAGACCATAAAAGTTCTTTCGATGATTGTAACTTAATCCGATGGTCCCTACCCTAATTTTTTTCATCCAATTTCAATACGATTTGATCAATAATGTGATTTGCACTTTTCGCCCAAGTAAAGTTGTTGATGACAAATTCCTGCCCCTGACTTGCTATTTTACTTGCCCAATCGGGATTCTCCAAAAAACCCAATATAGAATCAAATATGCTATCCACGGTGGGTAGGGTTTTTACCAAATGAACTTCATCCTGAAACTGCTCTTGGATAAATGGTATATTAGGGCCAATAGTTGGTAATCCCGCTGCCATATAATCAAAAATCTTCAATGGACAGCAATAGGAATTGGAGTGATGATGTACCGCGATATCCATTGCAAATAGATATTCCTCTATAATAGCATAATCCACCCAACCTGTAATTATTACGCTAGAAGTAATACCTAACACCTTATTTTGCTTTTCTATAGATTCCCTATCTGGTCCATCTCCGACAATAAGTAAAACCAAATTTGGAAATTTAGTTGTTAATCTAGCAAATGTCTCAATCAGTAAATACATCTTCTTATGCATATCCAAGGTGCCCATATAGCCAATGACAATTGATTCGTCAGCTATACCTACCTTTTTACGATAATTGAACTCATTCCTTCGAGTATTGAATTTATCAGGATTTGTTCCATTATGAATCACCAAATCTCTTTTGGAATCAAATTTTTCAGCCATTATGCTATTCCTAAGTTCTTTGGTCACAAAACAATTCAAATCACAAATCCTGTAGGTTTCGCGTTCTAGTTTTTTAAAAAATGACTTTAAAGGAATCGTGGAATAGCTTTCATCAAAAGAAGAGGAATTAATCTCCGCAACCAATAACAAATCCGGAAACAGTCTTCTTAATTTCTTTAGCTGTAAGAAATTATGATCAGGCCTCATGATCAATACATCTGGCTTTTCTAACTCAATGAAGGAAATCAAATTATTCAAGAAATGTCTATTTCTTCTCAAGAACCGAGGAATCAAAAAGACCCGGAATGATTTAATCCATGTCAGCTTTTTGACTTTTGCTGATGAACTTTTGTAGGGCTGATTTGGGAAAAGGTGTATTTTATCTACGCCTGGGTGAGCGGAAGCATAAGTAAGAAACTGATTAGCGTGAACACTTCCTCCATGTTCAGAGTACCTAACTAAAGAATAATATATGATATTTAATTTATTCACTAAAAATTAAATTACTTATGTTGTAATATTTTTCTAAATATGGTTGCCACTCTTGACTTTGCGAAGGATAAGTAAGAAGAATAACCTTTTCACATCTAATATTTTCATAGATAACATTATTTTTAGACCCCTGATGATTTGTTAGAAATTCAGTCCTAAGTGAAATCCGATCTGAACAATCTTTTACTAAAAAAAATTGATTTAAAAAAAAACATAAGATTAATATATTAACTACAACTAAAACTATTTTTGATAATAATAGATTAACTATTTTAGAAAATAAAACACCAATAAAAGCCCCCAATGGAAAAGATAGTAAAGGGAACATAAACAGAGTTCTTGGATAAGCTATGCCTGGGAATTTAGCAAACAATAAAATGGAAGAAAAGGCTAAAAATGTGAATAGAAAAATTAACCTATATAGTTTTTTTATCGAACATGTGACAAATTTTCCCAAATATAAAAATATTAAGAACGAAATAAAAATAGGATATTTTGCATATGCAAACATCATGACATATAATCTTGGTAAAAACTTAATTGATTCATATAAAGATTGCGCGTCTGCTTGATTTTGTATCCTTATAAAATTTCCTGGAGCTACTGTAACGATAAGTTGTCCAAGCGCTAATCCTAAAAAAAACAAATAGTCCCTAGATAGTACATTTTTATCCTCATGTAACTTATAAAAGGTTGAAATAATTAAAAAGATACCTATCGGTATAATTACATTTTGAGAATTTATAGATAATAATATAATTATCAAAAGAAGTAACCATTTATTCTTAATATAATCATACAAATATAATTCTACAATAAACAACCCTTGTAAAAGAAAAAGAACATATATCCCTCCAGTTTGCCAAAATACAATGTGCTTTAAAAATGGAAATAATGAAAATAAAAAACAAAAACATATCGTAATTAAAAATTTTATATTCAAGTCAAAAATTAGAGAAAAAAATCTATACGAAAAAAAATAAAAGAAAATCAAATAAAAAACAAAAGAGATACTTGGAACACTATACTTATGGAATACTGCTTGTATATAGCCTGGAAAGGATAGCTGTCTCCCATCCCAATTATTATAAAAATCTAGAATAAATGAAATAATTCCCGTTTTTCGGATATTTGTAATAAATAGAAAATCATCATTGATTAGCCATCCTAATGACGCAATCCAAAATGTAACAGCAATACCTAAAAGGCTTAAAATAAATATAATATAATCAAATTTAACTTTACTCATTTTCAAGTATTGAACTTAGTACACTATCTAAAACAATTCTATTTTTACTTCTGATTAAATCAACTTCTTTCTTAAATAAACAATATTCCTTTTCAATCTCATGAATCCCCATTTTATTGATAAATGTCTTTGCGTCATCTTTATCCTTGATGTGGTCACGATAACCAGCTCCAAAATCAGTTCTGTAAAAAGTGAATCCTGTAATATAAAGTTCCGAAAAATCTGCCATCAAAAGGCTCATCAATGCCATATAGCCTATCGTAGGCCTTGACTTGCCCAATGGTTTACAAATAGTCTTATGCAATCTAGAATCCAACGTAAACACATCTTGACGTAAATTATATTTTCTATAAAAAACCAAAGAAGTTTGGTAGCCTAACTTAGAATTTCTCGGATTAATCAGGTATTTTAACCCCTGTTTCTTATACATTTCAAGATCTAAGACTCCTCCTCCTGATTCATCATTCTCAAAGAAACTATGATATAAAATATCAGTTCTGCTGCCAATATCCTTCATATGCTTTCCAGAAGCAACTATGTAAGGCGCTCTATTGACCCGAACCACAAAGTCAAATCCATCTATATATTCTCCTTTATCAGTGTTGTAAGCAGAGTCAGCCGGTCCCACCAGAGCAATTCTCTTTCCTTTTAATATGGAAAAATCAAATGCCCGAAAATGCCTTACCAAAAGGTTTAACCCCTTGATATAGCTAATTGCCTTTCTCAAGAACTATGGATTAAATTGAAAAATGAATCCACATACAAATAGTCATTTGACCTAAGATTCTCATTATTATATCCAGCAAATGCAATCTCATTGGCAAATGCAGCGTCTCTGTCATTGTACGCGTCTCCTATCATCAACACGTCCATCTTGGAGTATTGCTCCGATGCTAACAGGTTTTTTATCAATTCACCTTTCGGAGTTGGTGAACCATGGATAGAAATAAAGTATTTGGAAAGACCTAACTGCTGACAAAGGAACCTAAGCTCCTCACCATCTGACCCTGATACGACATGCATCATTTGATCTTGGTAATTTGCTTCGATATATGCCAATGAGTCTTTAATCAGTAATTCTTTGGAGAGTAAAAGTTCACGCATAATTAAGCTAAATTTTTGGCTCAATGCTACAATGTGTTCATCCGTAATAGATTCTTTGCGGATTTCTTCAAAGAAGTACCTGAACTTTATATACCTAGACCAGCCACCATTCTTTCTGTGGAAATGGATTAGCAATTCTACTTCATCTTCCGGATATTTTTCAAGCACTTTTCTAAAACCATGTTCGCGCACAGGCATGGAGTCCATTATCACTCCATCAAAATCCCAAAGAAGAACTTTATAATTTTCTAAGCTTTTCATAAATCGCTTCTGCCATAGTGAAATCATCCTCCCAGTCTATGTCCCAGGATTTGATTTTATCCATTTTATACAAGGCAGGATTAGTGCCCAGCCTGTTATTCTGCTTTATATAGGTCTCTCTTGGTGCCAGAAACACGGCGTGATTCACTTCATACAATGTGGGCAAATCCTGAGTGCGAGGCCATTTAAATTCTTTGGAATCAGAATTAAACACCCTCCCTTCTGAATTCAACAGAAAGTTTTGAAAAGCAGATACTGATAATAGGGAGTCATACCCATTTTCTAGGTCATTCCAATACTGCTCCACCACCAGATCATAATCATCACCTTGTACAAAGGGAGTAGTGACGTGACCCCAAAGTATGTGCTTACTTTGAATAATGCTTGGTACATATCGGATCAAGTCAGATAAAGCGGTAGTATCCAAACATAGATGATCAGGCCTTGGCTCCACACGAAGCTTTTGCTGAGGATCCTCTATTTCTCGAGCTATTCGGATAGCTTCCTCATCATTGGTAGAAAGAACTATTTCATCCAATCGCATACTTTGAAGTAACTGTCTGATTTTAAGCTCCAAAAGCCCGCCAGGAAAATCTGCAAATTGACGAGTACTCTTATTGATTACACGTTGACTTCCCTTGCGGACAGGAAGGAAGAAGCTTACTTTTTCATTATCCATTAATTATACTTGGGTTATTTAAGATTAAGATATTACTTCCAGTCAGGGAAACACTACATACTGCCCCATTCTCCCGCTACGCTCATGGGATAATGCGAGAAATTGGGATTTAGAAAACTTAGAGCCATACTGGAAACCGTAGCGAAATGAAACTAGCATTTTCAACAAGGTTTTAGTCAATAAAAACACATAGCCGATCCATTCTCTTCTTGAACTAAGGATAAAAAGTAGGTTACGAAGACTGTAATATTGCCTATTCAATTGATCTGTCCGACCGTAAGATTTACCTTTCCAGCGGTAATCTGGATTTGTATTTCCACGTTGATTTCTGGCTTGTAAGATCCCTGCTCCATCTATCAGTACAGAAAAACCAGCATCTTTGGCTCTCAGACAAAAGTCCAATTCTTCAAAACCAAAAAACAATTCCGGATTTGGAAGTACTCCCGCCTTTACAAGCCTAGCAGAAACAATCATTTGCTTCCCACCTGTTACATAATCCGCTTCAGTAATAGGTTTGAGCTCATTATTAGAAAACACACGAGTTCGGGCACGAGATGGAATAAACCTCCCACCTACTTTTCCTATAATTCCTGCAGTAGGATTTTGAGAGGCTATTTCTAGCAATCTTTCGAAAGTCTTTGGATCAGAAGGTGGATCATCATCATCTCCCCAATAGATCCAATCAAATCCTTCATCAGTTAATTTTTCTAACCCAATTTTGGCTGCCCCAGCTGGGCCAAGATTTTTGCCAATACGACAATAATCAATTTTACTTGGTTCTAGCAAAGCGTTCATTATGCCTTTGGAAAAACTATTATCCAGAACAAGAATCTTTATAGGAACCAAGGATTGAGATAAAATCGAAGATATTGTATCGTTAATATATATTGTTCTTTCATAGGTGATCAGAAAAGCCGAAAATCTCATCCCTTAAAAACCTGACAAATAAAACCTAATCCTAACCAAAGCTTTATATAAACTTAAGTACACCGAACCTTTAGTTAAAAAAACAAGATGATAAATATTTGGCAATATTATATTATAAAATTTACTGTTATTAAATTCAATTGAACTAGATGCAGAACCATGATGTAAAACCTTTGCTTGAGGCAGAAACACGATAGTTTTACGAAGATTATTTTTAAAATAATAGCACCATTGAATATCTTCTATATACATAAAAAAATCCTCATGCAACTTATTATCTGAAAAGTGAGATAAATCATCTTTACGAAACATAAAAAAAGCACCAATAACATAGTCAGTTGAAAACTCATGAACAGGTTGAATGCGACCAAATTCCACGTTATAATTGTAAAGCGGAAAAACCCTATATAACTTTAAAATTATAACAATCTCTTTCCATATAGTAGGAAAACATTTTGAAGAAACTTGAAATGAACCATCTGTATTTACTAGGTAAGGCCCAACAACACCTATTTTTTTATCATTTTTAATCCTATCAAAACAAATAGATATTGCATCATTTAGCAATTCAGTATCACTATTTAACAATAAAATAGTATTCCCATTCGCAAAACCAATACCAAAATTATTAGCCTTTGAAAACCCAAAGTTTTCGCTTAGATGGATAACCTTTATATTTGGAAATAATTCTTCAAATTCCATAGGGACGATTTCAGAAGAATTATTATCAACAAGTATAACTTCAAAACTGCATCTTTTAGTAAATTTAAATATAGAATTAATACAATCCTTAGTATAATCAAAAGTGTTAAAATTTACTACTATTACAGAAACATCAATCACTAATTATCAATTTAAAATCCGACAAACTCTTCGTATTAAAAATTTTGACATGCTTAAAATTACCTAATAATACTCTACGATTTAAAGAAATAATAGATTTTACAACAAAAGTATTTATTGAAGGAATAAAATTACATACTATAAGAAGTAAATAAACATTTGATATCAAAAAGCATTTTTTAAAAAAAGATAGACTTAAGACGTTGATACTATCAAAATAGAAATCTTTAAACCATTTAAATCCAAAAATACTATGAGTAGACTTTATAAGTTCATAGCAGCCCTTATTTAAGTAAAATCCTCTGGTAGGATTAGACTGGCATAGACTTGAAAAATATTTTACCAAACTTTTAAATGTTGGTAAATTCTCAATATTAGCTCGTTGAGCACCAGTATTTCTTCCCGACTTATGCCACCTCCAGCACCAATCAAACTTTTCATTTAGGTGTCCTATGGAGTTTGCAGCTAGAGCTGACTTTAAATCATAATGAACATCTTGTAAAATAGTCAAAGATTCTTCCCATAAAATATTATTATCTATTAAAAAACTCCTTTTAAACATACAGGATTGAGTAAGCCAAGCTGGATCAAGGGAAATAAAAGACTCAATTTCTGTATTTTTATAAAATACATGTGAGAACACTATTTCAGAATCACCTACATAATCAAAGAATTTAATGCCTGAAGAAACTACAAAGTCCTTGTTTGGGTTACTATGAATAAAAGCTAATCTTTCCAAAACTAGAGAACTCATCATTAAATCATCACTATCAAACCATTGAATGTATTCACCTTTAGAAACTTCTAATGCATAATTCCTGCAAACATTACCTCCTTTAGGTAAATGGGCGGGTCTTTTAAATATTTTAAATCTTGCATCTTTAGCTCCATATTTTTCCATAATGGCAAAAGAGCCATCCGTACTGCGATCATCTACTATAATACATTCCCAATTAGTATAAGTCTGAGCCAAAACGGAATTCAAGGTTTCAGCCAAATAAGGCGCTTTATTATAATTGGGGATTAGGATGGACACTAAAGAACTTTCCATTTATAGAATTTCGATTAGTTCTACCCAACTCTTTCTATAAAAGTCAGTGTTGATTTGTTTAGCAAATTTTTCTTTTGAGGATTTACCTAGAGTTTCTGCCAATTTCCTGTCTTGATAAATCTTGACAAGGTTATTTGACATTCCTTCAATATCTCCTTCATCCACTAAAAATCCATTTTGACCTTCTAGCACTACATCAGGTATTCCAGCATGTCGAGTGCTAATTATAGGAAGACCTGCCGCTAGTGCTTCTAAAATTGCAACTGGAGTTCCTTCCTTATCTCCACTCGATGCTTGCTTACTATGTTGAACAAAACAAAAGGAATTGCTCATATGCACAGCAATCTCATCTGGTGTCAACACTCCTGAAAAAGAAACATCATCAATCCCTAGACTTTTTTGCAAATCTTTACAAACAGGCAGTAAATGGCCATCACCAATAAAAACAAGGCTCAGTAAAGGACAAGTTTCCTTTGCTTTTTTAAATGCGAGCAAAGTAAGGTAGGGAGCCTTTTTCTCAACAAATCTCCCAATTGCTAAAATTTGGTTACTTGCGTAATTGGGCTGAATATTGAAAAAGCGCTTATTGGGCGCGCAAGCCAACACATAAATTTTTTCCTTAGGTGCTCCCAAATTGATCAAATCATTCTCCATTTCCTTTGAAACCACTACAATTGCTTTGGCAATTTCAAACATAACTCGGTAATCCTGCTTATATCGCTTTAAAACAGTTTTGACAGAAGCATCATATCCATGAAAATGAACAATTATTGGAGTGTTTGACGCTTTAGCCAAGGGAGCTAACTCTGCTCCAGCAGTACCATAGTTCACAAGGAGTAGATCAAACCTTTCTTTTTTTAAATATTTTAGAAAATAATGTTGCTTTAGGGATCTTTTGATCAATCCTAGTTTTACCAAAGCGGAATCAAATAAGGGAGCCTTCTTATAGTTATTCAGCAATTTATCATTGGATTCATTCGGTATAAATCCTCCATAGCAATGATGGATTTGGCCCGGTAACACTTCAATTAAGTTTGTGATAAAAGTTTCAGAGTATGCACTTTGCTCTGTACTGGTAATACAAATTCTCATTTCTTCCATGCGATTGCTCCAAGGCTGGTAATAAGACTTTGATCGCTTGAGTAATTTAAAACTCTATCTTTTCTTATGAGATATTTTATGATAGGTCTTAAAAAATAGAATAAGAATTTCTGTTTTGATTTACCTATTCTACTCCTTTTCAGCCAAAGCGTTAAAACTTGGGCTAATGAGGCATTCCACCCACCAAGACTAATGACTTCAATATCTACGAAACCTGCTTTTGCTAACAGATATCTTAATCCAAATGGGGTATAACGATAAAAGTCATGTGGTGATTCGTGTGTTGGCCAAATAAAAGGAACAGTCAATAACAGCGGGGAATCCACCTTAAGTATTCTATAAATTTCTAATAAGGTAATTGATGGGTCAGGACAATGCTCTAGAACCTCTGTAGCCAATGCAGAATCATAGGATAAGTCAGGAAAAGGAAACGTAATTCCATCCCAAAAAAAATCAGGCTCTACTCCTAACTTATATTCTGTTCCTCCAATCAGATCCACTCCAACATAAGATCCAATAGTAGAATTTTGCATGATCATATCTTGATATGGTTTTTCTCCACACCCAACATCTATAAAATCACCTTTAAAATATTTGAGCTTTGATTTTATATACCGTAAAATCGAACTTTTAATATAAAAGCGGTCAATATTTTGGAATGTTATTTGATCTGGATTAAAATCGATCATATTTTCTCTAATACAACAAATATATTTCGCCCTTGAAGTAATTTATTCCTGCATAAATTAGACCAGTAAAGCTTTAACCTACCAGGAAGTATCCTATAAAAAAACTTCACAAAAGCAATTTTTTGATCTAAAATAAGTAGTTGGCTTAACTTCTTTAAATTAATCATATACTCAAATTCTGAATGAGAAAGTTTTTCTGTTTGACGATCAATTACTCTAAAGCCAAATTCCTTTCCAACTAATTTTACAGATTTGATATCCCATAGTCCCATATGATGAGGAGGAAGATTCAAAGTATGATATTTATCAAATACAAATAGATGAGGATTAGAATTAGGGACAGAAAATATTATCCTACCATTAGATTCTAATAACTCATAAGCCTTTTCAAAAAAATCGGAAATCTTATACATATGTTCCAAAACCTGAAATAATGCTATTACATTAAACTTCTTCCCAGAAGTGTGAAAGGAAAAGAAATCCTGGTTAATAATTCTCAAATTCTTCTTGTTCCCAGCTTCAACTTCATTTTTATTCAATTCTAAACCAACAGCATTTACTCCTTTATCAAATAGCTGCTTCAAAAAATAAGAATTCCCAGAGCCTACTTCTAGCCATTTTGATTTTGCTCCAGAATACTTAAGTGCTAAATTATGCTCCCACCTAGAATGATAATATTGCGTCTTATTAATACTTATCCCTTCATAAAAACTATCATCTCCTATAATAACATAAGGATAATAAAAGCGATATTTAGTTACAGTACACTCATATATAAAAACACTCTCTAATTCAGTAAAGTACTTTGAAACATCCTGATTAAATTCCTCATTATACTTTCTTATTAAAGTAGTGCATGGAATAGAATCAACTAATTCTACATCATATTCACTATTTATTGGATTTTCTATTTTATAAACCATTCTCCTTCAGTTACATATTTAGCAGCACCTAGTTGCCAATAATAGTCTCTTAATACTCCCATTACCTCAACTTTAAAATTACAAACATTTGAAACTGTGTCAATTTTAACCTTTGTAAAATTATCGGCATAATGGATTTTTAATGAATACGAACCTGGATACAATTTCAAATTATTGATTTTAGAAATTATTGTTAATTGCGTGTCTGAAAAAACAAGGTTTCTTTCTGAAGCAATAAATAATTCATGAATTATGGCATTCTCATATTCATCAAATATTTGATATGAAATCGCAGGATTCTTCACACTATTTTGTAAGTCGACAGTAATTTCAACATACAAATCTTCTCCAAACTTCTGAACTTTATTAGGTTCAGAAGTTTGGAGAATTACTTTGCAAATACCTTTACCATCTTCACCAAAATAATTTGAATCACCTATTCGACCAGATTTAAGATAGGTGGCAATTCCATCCTCAGTATCTCCTAGATATAAAGATTCCCCATTTTCCAGCACCAGTGATTTATTTGTTAAAGTTGATACAGCTTGCAAGTTATGGCTTACAAAGAGCACAGTTCGCCCATTGCCAGCAACATCCTCCATTTTCCCAAGACATTTTTTTTGGAATTCATAATCCCCCACTGCTAGTACTTCATCTATAATCAATATCTCAGGTTCTAAATGTGCTGCTACTGAAAAACCAAGACGTACTTTCATACCAGAGGAATAGAACTTGACCGCAGTATCAATAAACTTTTCTACCCCAGAAAAATCTATGATCACATCCAACTTGGAATCAATTTCTCTTCGTGTCATCCCTAGAATCGTTCCATTCATATAGATGTTTTCTCTACCTGAGAGCTCTGGATGAAAGCCTGTTCCAACTTCTAAAAGCGAAGCCACTCGACCATGGATTTCTATTTTGCCAGAAGTAGGCTCAGTGATTTGTGAGAGGATCTTTAGCAAAGTAGATTTTCCTGCTCCATTTTTCCCTATAATTCCTAATACCTCTCCTTCCTTGACTTCAAAGTTGATATCCTTGAGTGCCCAGAAAACAGAATCGTCTTCTTGGCCAAATTTATTGAGAGCTTGGAGACGCTTCAAGTTTTTCCAAGGGGATTTTATTAGGTTGCCAATTTGGCCAGCAAAGGTCTCGGCTTGCTTTTCTCTTAGACCTAGACGATAGCGTTTAGACAGGTTCTCCACCTTTATGACTGTACTAGACATTATTCCTTAAGAGATCCAAGTGTATAATTTATCAATTTTCTAATTATCAAAAGCTTATTAATAATTCCAATACGCTCATTTTTTGCCCAATCCCAAGTGACTTTCCATTGCTTCAGGCGGGAAGTATTTGTTGTGCCTTTCCAGATTCTATTCCCATCATGTCTCCGTACTTTGGATACAGGATCAGCTAAGTTCCCTGGAATTAATTTGCCATAGTATGCCAATTTAATCCAAAGATCAGAATCCTCATGGAGATCAAGTGAGTTAATAAATAATCCAGATTTGATTAATAATTCCTTTTTTACAATCAATCCATTGGTATGAAAATGTCCATAAGTACCTCTAATCAAATAATGAGATAGATCTTTTGGATTAATATTAGACTTATTAATTGTATAGAGCTGCTTGTATCCATTGAAATACTGAATGGCCTCATAAATACCATCAAATTGAATACATTCTCCCTTAAATTTCATAAAAAAATCAAACCTATTAGAAAGAAAATAATCATCGGCATCTAAAAATGCGATATACGGAAAATTAGCTTTTAGTATTCCAACATTTCTTGATGCAGCGGCTCCGAGATTTTTACGTTTCTCATGGATGAACAAAACCACATTCCTATGAATATTTTCAAGTTCTAAGCACTTGGTATAGGAGTCGTCGGAGCTCCCATCCTCTATCAAGATTACCTCCCCAACTTCCGGTAAATGAATTGCGGATAACACAGCAGATTCAACAAAATCAACAGCTTGGTACACCGGTATAATTACAGAAACTAATGGAAAGTCTTGCATTACAATCTAGCGTTCTTGAATGGTTGAATTCTGAGATTTGAAAGTGAAACCGAACGATAAAAGATATTTAAGCAGTAATGGGATAAGCTTCCAATGAAGATTAAATGCTCTAAGTTGATTAAAATAAAAAATAGCTAGTCTAATGTTTTCAAACCTGCTTGAGCCAAACTTCCTTAATTGGCCCAAAAACAAGTGAAAAGATTTTCTCTCCATGTTGGCATCGAAACCAACTTTGGACTTTAATTCTAATATAAATGGAAGTATTTTTTTGTTAGCCGAAATCGTATTGTGAAGCCAAACTCCATCGGGATAACCTTTAGAAAAGTGTTCTATTAGAATACCTGGTATAAAGTAGTTTTGGTAACTCTGACTCACCTGATAGCTCAGATCCGTGTCATAGCCATGGAATCCAGGCATGCTTTCATCAAATGGAAACTCTAGAAAAACCGACCTTCTCATGGCAAGAAACATCCCGTCCAAGGCAAATACATTTTGAGGAAATTGCTTTCCCATACTGTTCAATACTCCCAAGCCGGGAACACCATTCTTCGAATTCGAAAGAAAATTAGTATGAATATATCGCTGATTCGATATCCACCAGTCCGTGGGACTAATTGGCAGATACGATGACCCAGCTACACCCAATAAGCCGGGGTTTGCAAGAGTTTCAAAATAATTCAATAAGATTTTGCCCCAATCTTTAGTGTGAAAAATCACATCTTCATGAACAAAAACTAAAATATCATTATTTGCTTTTAGACCCCCATAGTTATAAGCTTTCGTCAAAGGCCATTTATAGATGGCGTTATTTACTTCCAAAATTTCAAAGTCCACACCACAGGATTCTCGAATATTTCGAGAAACTTGTTCAAATAAAAACCTTAACCTACTACAAACAATTATGGATATCAAAATCTAGAAAATAATTTAAACTTCAAATAGTTAATTGAATATAAGAAATTTAAAAAAGTAAAATTTTTAAACAAATTTAATCCCAATAAATAAATTTTTCCTTTTCTGAATTTTTCATCTCTAAATTTAGATGAAATCCCTCTCCCCAAGTAATCGCATAGAATAACATCCACAAACATCCCTTTAAACTTTATAGATGAAAAGAGAAAAATGTTCATGACTAAGTCAGCCTGAATAGGATATTCCAAATCATATCTGTAATAGTCAAAAATTGATTTTTTATAAAAAATTGATTGATGACAAATTCCATATCGGAAAAGATGAAAAAGATTGACTCTATTACCAATTACAGAACTCTTTTCACAATCATAAATCTTACCATAAAAATAATCATACTCGCCAAAAAAGAGAGATTTTGAAAAATTCTTAAACTTGATTATATCGCCCGATCCTAAAAAATAGACCCAGGTACCAGAAGCAAAATCCAGTCCCTTATTCATGGCATCATAAATCCCTCTATCCACTTCACTAACAAAAATAATGTGTAGGTGAGAGAAATCTTCAATAATATTAGATGGATTATCTGAAGAATTATTATCAACAATAATAATATCTAGATCAACTTTGGATGAAAGCTTGCTGATTGAAATTAAACTGTCTCTTAAAAGATCACCAGAATTAAAATTTGGAATTATAATAGATAAACGCACTTAAAGATTATTTGATATAGACACAATCAGAAAATAAAACCCTTCCATTAGTTTTAGAGTAACTTTGATTAAAATTACCTATATACTTAAAGCCCATATTATCCAAAATATTAAAAATTTCCTTGAAGGATGTCTGGCCGCTGTAAAAAGTCTCAAAACAAATCTCTATAACTAACAAAGATGCAATTGAAATAATTTTCAAACCACCTGAAATTACTTGGTTTTCAAAACCTTGAACATCAATTTTAATAAATAAAGGGACATTTAAGTCTAAATGATCATAAAAAGAATCTAAGGTTCGAATCTCAACATCAATTGTTTCAATATTTCCTGTATGGGGATAATTTTCAATATGTTTTTCCTCCATTTTCAAGAAACTAGAAGAAGCTGAAAATTCATCCTTAAAAAAAATCTTTTTCCCATTTTCAAGACCCAGAGCAACATTAAATGAGGTGAAATTATCATCATTTTCAAAAGCAGAATTGAGAATATTAAATTCTCGAAATAATGGTTCAAATGAATAGATTTTAGAATCAGGAAGCAATTTTCTTATTTGTTTCGCAAATTGACCATTATTGGCTCCTATATCTAATACCGTCCGAATTCCCATTTCCTGAATCCATTTGCCTCTTTTTAAAAAATCACGTAAATCACCATTCGTTTCTTTAATCTTAATCAGACGATATCCGAATACACCTAATAATTTATGTCCAAGTTTTTTTATTTTTAGAATCCCCATTTCAACCCGATTTAAAAAAGCATTTGGGCAAAATTATGGTAGCACCAGCAATATTATTCTTATCTAACAGGTGTGGGAATTCATCAACATAGCCAGTAAATTCACAGAAATCATTTCTAAGAAAAGTAATCTCTAGAAGAGATGGTATTCTAACACCTTTGGTAAAGGTAAGATTAGACTTATTATTTGGATGTATATGAACAACGGAATGGTTAATTAATAATTTATTAAAAACCTTTTCTACCATTCTTAAAAAATCTCTTTCAAATATTCTGTTAAAATGATGAAACTCAATTACAATTATTCGAAATTTATTAAGTAAATCATTTGACACTGCCAATAAGCATTCATATTCCGAACCTTCAATGTCCATCTGCAATAATAAATCAGAATTTGAAGCTATTCCTATTGAGTTTTTTACCCATGAATCCATAGTCATATAAATTCCATAATCCATAAAGGATAAATATTTTTTTTCAAAAGAAAATCTCCTATGTTTTACTTTCGGTTGATCTACAGAATAATCTGCCATAAAGACATTAATCCCACGGTTTGCCAAATCAAGTTCAAAGCCTGATTCTGTATCTACACCAGGAGAAAAGCAATTTGAAATCCCATCCAAACAATCTGGAATTAAATAACCGCCGTCATGATCAGGCCCTATCCTGATGAACTCATGTCCTGACTTTTTAGGATGTATTTTTTCTAAGAATTTCTCAACCTGTACAACAGGTGCTTTGGAAACAATAATTATATGAAATTTTCCAGCAATCATACTGACAATACTCTTAATTATTTTATTCATGATAACTACTTATCCTTAGCTTGAAAAGACTATATAAATATAATTAAAATGTAAAATCAATTAATTATACTATCTTAGAATATCAAAAATCATTTCAGCAACAACCATTGATCCATTTGGAGACCAGTGAGAATCATCATAATAATAAAAATCAATAACATTTAATTTATTATCTTTTTTTGCATCTAACAGATTTATAACAGTATATTCTTTTTTCAATGTTGAGTAGTTTGTGAAAAACAAAAGAGACTCAAATTCACTTTGGTATTCAAGATCATTTTTATAAAAATGATACTTATCTGGAACAGGTAAGACAATTAAGTTAACTCCATTATTTTTTAAATCCTTTCCTATAGTATTCAATATATTATTTATAAATTTAAGATCATCAATTGAATTATTCAGCATTATATTGATTACATCTAAGTAGTAAAAATACAGGATTTTACTTTCAACTGAGAATACTCTATTTTTTAATTTTCTGGCATAAACATCTGAAACCAATTTTTCTGGGTATAAATTTCGATAGAGTAAATAATATGGAAATTTAAAAATTCTATTTGAAATCACTGATGTCTTAATTGGTTCAATATGATTCTTTAAAATCGGCTTAAGTGATTGATAGTTCAAAGAAGAGTCCCTATTTAAATTAGCTGCAATTCCAATAAAGTCTCTTTCAACCACTTCCAAAACAACATTTTTTATCTTGAACTCTTCAAAGAAATTCGAATTCTGCAAACATATCAGCATTTGAAAAGGATTATTATGAAGAGAATAATCTATATGAAGAACTGATTTCCCATGTGTCAATTCTAAGTAATTTTGATATCCAGCAGGTCCTTGTTCAGAAAATGAATCACCAATTGTCAATATATCGTATTCCTTTTTTTCTGAATTATCTGTAAGCCTATTATACTTGATTTCTTTGGACAGATCTGCTTTAAATTGATTACGATAATCTGGGAAATTATCTGAGATATAGCCGATCCGGATTAAATCGCCTCTTTCAGCTTCATAATTTAAATTTGTAATTAGGAGAAGTATCGCGAACGGTAACCCCAAAAGAAATAGTTTGATTAAAAACCTCCTCAAAATTGAAAATAAATAAATTGTTGTTCATTTGCTCCAAACCAAATTAAGACAACCATTACACCAACATAAATTGGATATCTGTACCATTTCCTAGAAATAACTTCTAACCAATTAAATTGAATCCTTCCGACCCATTCCAAAATAATAAATAAGAAAAGAAGTACTCTAAGGTCATACCCAAACCATGCGAAGTTCGATGGTAGAAAGGCATTAGAAAACAATCCTCCGAAATATCCCCAAGCATCCCCTACCGTATCCGCCCTAAAAAACACCCATGCTACACAGACCAGCGAAAAGGTTAATAGCATCTGAGCTACTTCTTTGAAGGATGGCAACAAATGCTCCCCTTCGTGTAAGTAGGCTCTATTCTTACCTATTAAGAAAATCGGGATAAATAGCGCTGCATGAATCCCACCCCAAACGATAAATGTCCAGTTGGCTCCGTGCCAGAAGCCTGAAACGAGAAATACGATAAAGATATTCCTAATGGCTTTGGCTTTGGGTACGCGACTTCCCCCCAGGGGGATATAGACATAATCCCGAAACCAGGTGGAAAGGGAGATATGCCATCTACGCCAAAACTCGGCTATATCCCGGCTGAAATAAGGTGTTCGGAAGTTAGTCATCAGATCAAAACCGAATAGCTTGGCTACTCCTATGGCGATATCCGAATAGCCTGAGAAGTCTCCATAGATCTGAAAGGCAAAGAGAACCGCTCCCATGATAAGCTCCAGGCCTGAGGCAGTTTGGTAATTGTCGAAGATGGGATTGACGATCAAGGCGCAATTGTCTGCGATGACCATTTTCTTGAATAGTCCCCAGAGAATGAGTTTCATCCCATCGGAACCCTGCTGATATTCAAATTCCCGCTTTTTGAAGAACTGAGGCAGTAAGTTGGAAGCCCGCTCGATAGGTCCTGCTACCAGTTGTGGAAAGAAGGCTACGAAAGTGAAGAAGGCGATAGGGTCTTTGGTGGGTTTCAGCTTGCCACGATAGACGTCTATGGAATAGCTTAGTGTTTGGAAAGTGTAGAAACTTATACCGACTGGGAGGATTAAGTTTAGGGTGCTGATATGGGGTTGAAAACCTATTGTACTGATTAGGTCAGCCGCTGAATCGATAAAGAAGTTGAAGTACTTGAAGAAGCCTAGAAGGCCGAGGTTGAAGACGAGGGAGAGGGTGAGGTAGAGTTTGCGGCCATGAAAGAGACCGGAGACGGAAGACGGAAGACGGGAGTGTTTGATGACCGATGCGTCATTGCGAAGGTTGTCTGCTGATTCTGAATTATTACTATCGCTATCAACCTGAAGCAATCTCTTTTCTTCACGACCAGATTGCCACGGTGTCCCCGACATTCGTACGGGGCAGGCTGTTCCTCGTCCTAGCAATGACGTCTTCTCCTGATGAGATTGCTTCGTTCCCGACGAATCGGGACAGGCTGTACCTCCTTCCTCCACGGCGGACAGGCGCAATGACGTATGACCTGATGAGATTGCTTCGCTCCCTGCGTCCGCTCGCAATGACGTAGATCTCATTTTCAACCCGCAAAGATAGTCTACAGCAGAACTTGCGATAATTAGACTGAGGAATCTCCAGTCCCACCAGCCGTAGAATACATAGCTAGAAAGTAACAAAAAGGCATTCTGTAGCTTCAAGTTCCTCTGAAATACAAACCAGTATAGTAGGAATACTATGGGTAGGAAGAGAAGGAAGGTGAAGGAGTTGAATAGCAAGGTGGGGTGTTGGGTGGTTGTTGGTTGAGGAGTTAAGGGGGTAAAGGGGTTAAGGGGTTAAGGGGTTTAAGGGTTAAAGGGTTAAGGGTTAAAGGGTTAAAGGGTTAAAAGATTAAAGGGTTAAGGGGTTAAGGGTTAAAAGGTTAAAAGGTTAAAAGGTTAAAGGTTCCGCAACGGCCTGGATTGTACTAGGAGCGGGAATCGAACCCGCTAGTTTGTACCCAGAGCTGGAGTCGAACCAGCATGATGCTTCTCAGGTGTGATCCTGTCAGGACTCGAACCTATAAAGGTTTGATTATATAATAGTTTTGTGGGTGGAACTCGAGTTCTATTACAGTCAGGCCTTGATTCTTGCATCTAGAATCTAGTATCTCGATTCTTGGTTCTTAACTCTTGCTACTTGCTACTTGCTACTTGCTACTTGCTACTTGCTACTCAGAAAACACAGCTTCGCCCTTTCAGTCCCATTTCCAGGGCTTAATCGAGGGAGTAACAGCTAGAAACTTACGATCTTAGGTTCACAAATCGAGATTGCTTCGCTCTGCTTGGAATGCCGTTCATGACTGAGTAATAAATTTACTCGGTTGTTTTTGAAAAGCAAACTTTGGTGTTGGATACTTCGAATTCGCTCCGTATAGGTGTTGGGTGCTGGTTGTTGGTTGTCATTGTTGTTAAGGTTGGCATGGTCGTTACGAAGAGAGCGAGCGTAACCCAGGGTAGGTAATGATTAATGCAATTGACCTCGGAGCAGAGGGAACCTTTTGAAAAAAGGTTTAATCCGAGGAGTAGCGCTAAATTCATATAGGTTAATGAAAAATTCAGCTTCAATCCCTCTATTGACCCGTATCGATAGCGTTGAGGTCATTTTATTCGTCCTTTTGCCTTGACGCAAAAGAACCAAAAAGTCAAGACGCCAGCAAAGCTTCACCCCGCAGGCCAGCCGCCTGGCTCGCTGCTGCGTCCTCCCAGCGCGCCCTCAAACTAAACCAAGGCATTAAACCTGAATTGTCTTGTGTTGGTAATAGATACGGAAGGTCAGGTAAGCACTTTGCGCTGTAGAAACGTAGCAATGCCGTAGGCATACACTATGGGTAGCCCGGGGTTTCAACCCTGGGTAAATAAAGTTCAAAGGCCATTGTCTCCTGCTCCGAATTATTATCTGGAAATCGGAGTCAGTGCAGGAGGTGGGAAAAGGTTACGTGGTATGTATTTTATCAATCCTCAATCCCTCTATTGACCCGTATCGATAGCGTTGAGGTGTTATTTTTCTCTGGTACTTTTGAGGCCAAAAGTATCTCCTCCTGAGGCGGACGGGCAAAAGCCTTCGCCCGAAATCAGCCTTGAATTGCCTGCGGACAATTCATTTATTGGTTCATAGTCCGGCTAAAAACAAACGGATCTCGATCGCCCACTCACGAGCTAGTTTGTTTTTTTAACGCCTTCCTATTTCTCCAATAAACCGTCTGCTTCCAAGGGCACCTTCTTTTACAATTAACTAAGTGCTAAACCTGAACTGTCTTGTGTTGGTAATAGATACGGAAGGTCAGGTAAGTACTATGCGCCGTAGAAACGTAGCAATGCCGTAGGCATACACTATGGGTAGCCCGGGGTTTCAACCCTGGGTAAATAAAGTTCAAAGGCCATTGTCTCCTGCTCCGAATTATTATCTGGAAATCGGAGTCAGTGCAGGAGGTGGAAAAGGGTGCGTGGTAGGTATTTTAGCAATCCTCAATCCCTCTATTGACCTAAATCGATAGGCGTTAAGGTAATTTTATTCGTCCTTTTGCCTTGACGCAAAAGGAGGGCTGAGCATAAGGTAAATGTCCAGTGGACATTTACAGCGAAGAGCCAGGATCGTGGGACACTTGTCTTCGTACTGATCAACTAGGCCTAGATTCCATCGTACCTAAGGCATCGTCTAGCTCACTCTTTTTGATTTCTTGCTCGCTACCCTTAGTAAGTATTTCCTTGAGGTCCATTCCCTCCAGCATTTTAGCAGTACCAGTACCCATTCCCATGACCGTCCGCATGGCATCTTGAGTACTGACACTCAAAAAGGTGATCAGCTCCTTTGGTACATGGTAAATATTGCCATTAGTAGGATTTGGAGCAGTAGGCACAAAGATAGTGTAAAGCTTCTCGTCGATTTGATCTGTGATAAACCCCGTCATCATGGTACCTGATCTAAATGGATCTAGCAGTACTACTTCTGAGAACGGTAGCTTTTTCAGGCCCACAAACTGATAAACCGTTTGATGGATTAAATTATACATTGGGATTCTGGTCAGGTATTTCCTCTCGAAGCTTTTGAAATACACATTTCCAACTTTATTTCGGACTAGCAACCCTATTAAGAAAATAAAAACACATAATATAGCTAGTGATAATATATTGATGAGCCAATGTGGATCTTCGGAACTTGGTTCCAAAGCGGCGCTAAGTGGAGCCACAATCCCAAAAATAAAGTTGAAAACAATCGAAAGAAGAATTAAAATAATGGTGAGCGGCAGAAGAATCAAAAAACCCTGTATCAAGCTATCAAGAATTATCCCTCTTTCGGTTTTCTCTTCTACTACTAATGGGGATTTGGGTTCAGTATTCATGTGGATAAGAATGATTTTTCTAAAGTAGCACGAAACCTATTAGCTAGGAATCGTGCTACAGTTGGTTGATTGGTGGTGTTTGTTCTCTTTTGCAGATCAGGTTTTTCTCACTAAATGCATAATCAAAGAAATGACAAGCAGCACCAAGAAAATGTAGAAGATGATTTGAGCGATCGAAGCTGCACCAGCGGCTATTCCTCCAAATCCTAAAACGGCTGCAATCAGTGCGATTACTAAGAAAATTAAAATCCAGCGTAACATAGTTTTTATTAGTTGATGGTTCGATCAAAAAAGCTTCAAAACCATACCAACTACCTGTGCTAGCCATATTGGTCGCTTTAGTTTCAATCCTAGTGGTCAGAAATAATTATATTGGGGAATACAAGCCCCAGAATCAGCAACTTAGCTATGTGAAATTCCTCTGTAATGAATGAACAAAAAAATAAGCCATCAGAATATCCAATAGCTTATAGGTGATTAATAACAACTTTTTCTAGTTAACTTTTTCGAATACCAGCTTACCTGAGCCAGGATTAGTACTGATAGGTTCCAATATCATTCGATTGCTTTCAACCTTCACTATTTTAGCTTTTCTCGACTCTGTGCCTGTATGAATAGTCAGGACATTGTCAGTACTGATTTCTATTTTCGCTTGCTTCTGCACTACTTCCTGTCGTACATAATCTGTGTAGTTCAGGCTGTCTCCAGGCACGAATTGATATACCGTGTTTTCAAGCCTATTTTGGATTTTGTACTCTAATCCTGCACGCATGGTTGCATCAGCATTCTGATACTGCGGAGAGTTTCGCAATTGATCCATAGCATCAAAGTGTACCAATTGCCATGTACCGATAAGTTGCTGAAACTTAATTTGGCTGGTTTGCAGGACAAAAGCCACTAAAAGAGTGGGGATAATTGATAGATACATGACTAGCTTGTGGCAATTATATTGCCAGAAAAGGGGCATTTGGATATTACAAATTCCAAAGTCGATATCACTTACTACTGCACAAGCCTACTAGTTAAGAAAGGTAGCCATTCATCAGCTTGCTTTTCGGCATATTCAGACAAGAAATAGGCTAGAGAAGGTTTAAATGGCATGGATTGCATTTTGAGTCCTGCTTCTTCAGGGCTTTTATTCCCCTTCAGGACATTGCATCTATGACAGGCAGTGGTCAAATTAGTCCAGTTGGATTTCCCTCCTTTGGATCGAGGTACCACGTGGTCTATAGTCAGTTGCCGCTTACTTCCACAATATTGGCATTCTCCTCGGTCTCTTCTGAAAAGATTCACTCGATTGAGCAACACTCCCCGATAAGGAATACTCTTGTAGTGATTAAGACAGATCACTGCCGGGTATTCAAAACTCCGGCTGACTGTCCGAATCTGAAGCAAATCATATACGGATAAGCAATTTGCTTTCTGCATTAGAAGCAGGACGATGGCTTTTTGTGGCGATACTACCGCCACGGGGGAATAATCTAGATTCAATACCAATACCCGCTTTTCCATAATTTAACTTAAAATTGAGCGAGTTTCTAACTCCACCTGTTTATGCTTATTGCTCCGCAAGAAGGCATCCCATTCACTCAAGTCAGAAACTTTTATTCTATTGTCCATCCAAAATACTTCCTCAGCTCCAAGATACAAGGCAAAGTTGACTTGCTTCTTTTCCAACTCCCTGAAAATAAATAAATCACCCGGCAATACGAGTTCAGGATCAATTTTTCTGCCTGGAATTTGCCCAGACTTCCAAGAATAGCCAGCAATACTAAAGATCAATTCAAATCCTTGGCGCTCGTCCAATCCAAAAATACTCCTCCCTCCTGACTGATAGGGCGCATTGACATACTTGACAGCAATATCAATCAGCTGGGATCTATCTGCTTTTATCGCATGACTGCGTACTGAGCCGGTAAATCCTAGGTGATCTTGCCAATTAAAAAGCTCCAAATCCGAGAAATGAAGTCTGCTGCCCGGAAGCAGATAAAGATTGGTACCAAGATATTCTATAGCCGCGATGGGACTAGTGACAACCTGAAAATCTGTATTGAGTAACTTATAATAATCAGCTCCAGGAATTTCTTTCAAAGCCTGCGTGGTAATCCAACCCTGCAACCCTGTGTCTTCATGCAATATTTTGAACCATTGCTGGTCAGAGGTCATGGCTGTCGTTTGATAGCATTCGCCAAAAAGTAACTGTGTGACCAGTGATGAATCGAAAGTAGGTCTGCGGTAAAGAGGAAGGATAGTTTGCCTACAGATCCCAAAAGCATCAATCAAAGGCCATTCGCCGAATTTCTCTTTTTGCATCTTTTTCCTTCAAGTCCTGTCGTTTGTCGTGTGTTTTCTTACCGCGGCCAAGCGCAATTTCCATTTTGGCCATACCTCGATCGTTGATAAATATACGAACAGGAATGATAGTCAGCCCTTTTTCCTGGGACTTAGTTTCGAGTTTTTCGAGTTCTTTTTTACTCATCAGCAACTTCCTGTCCCGAATCGCCACATGATTATAACTTGCTGCCATAGAATAAGGTGCGATATGCATCTGTCTCACATACAGCTCTCCATCCAAAAAAATGCAAAACGCTTCAGTCAGTGATACTTTTGCTTCACGAATGGACTTGATCTCAGTACCTTTCAGCACCATGCCAGCCACATAGGTATCTACAAATTCAAACTGAAAACTTGCCTTTCTATTTTTAATGTTGATGACTTTGTCAAACTTATTATCCTTAGCCATGCTTAGATTTTCATTTTTGCGAGAGGAGTGACATCCATAGATGAAAATTCTCCTTTCAGGTATTTGTAATGTGCTGCCATGGCTATCATGGCGGCATTGTCTGTACAGTATTCGAATTTCGGGATGTACAGGTTCCATCCTTTTTCCCCTGCCAGCTTAATCAAGGTATCCCTTAATCCGGAGTTGGCAGATACTCCGCCGGCAATGGCGACTTCTTTCACACCATATTGATCTACTGCTGCTTTCAATTTAATCAAAAGCATTTCTACTAGTGAGTATTGTATGCTGGCGCAAAGATCAGCTAAATTCTCTTCGATGAAATTTGGATTTTCTTTCAATTGGTCTCGAAGAAAATACAATACAGCTGTCTTAATCCCGCTAAAGGAATAATTCAATCCCGGCATTCTGGTGATTGGCAATTGATACGCTTTGGGGTTTCCTAGCTTAGCATACTTGTCAATAAGCGGGCCACCCGGGTATGGTAGGCCTAATAACTTGGCAGTTTTGTCAAAGGCCTCTCCCACCGCATCATCTAGGGTCTCGCCTATCACTTCCATATTCAGGTGATCTTTCACCAAAACCAACTGCGTATGACCTCCACTCACTGTCAAACATATAAATGGGAAGTTCGGCTTGGGATCATCTATGAAGTGTGCCAATATATGCGCATTCATGTGATTCACTTCGATCAGCGGGATTTTCTTAGCAAAGGCAAAAGCCTTGGCAAAGCTCACGCCTACTAGTAATGACCCCATAAGACCTGGCCCTCTGGTAAATGCAACTGCCGAAAGCTGACCTTTTGAAATCCCGGAGGATACTATAGCCTCTTGAACGACCGGGATAAGATTTTCCTGGTGCGCACGCGAGGCAAGCTCAGGAACTACTCCCCCATATTTTTCGTGAACAGATTGCGTGGCGACAATATTATTAAGTACTTTGCCGTCAGCTATTACAGCTGCAGAGGTCTCGTCGCACGAGGATTCAATTGCTAGAATAAAGATATCGTTGGTACCCATTGGAAATGAACGCGAAAGTTACGGATTTTTTGCACAAAGCGTTTCGGGTGTCGCTTTGGATCGTCTTTTCACTGTTCATGCTTTTTATAGTAGTGGCTCTGAGTCTTCAAATCACCTGGATTCAGAATAAGGTAATCGACTCTGTAACAGGTGTTCTCAACAGCAACTCCGCTTTTCACACCGAGATCGGCAAGATCAAGCTTACCTGGTGGGATGCACTTGAACTAGACGACGTAGTGATCCGGGATCATCGTGATAGCCTGATGATCGGTGCCAAAAAGATCAAAGCTGACTTTGAATTTCTCTCCTTAATCCCGCCGGGAGTCACCACCATCAATGCCGTGCGCATGGAGAAGGCAAAGCTCCACCTGCTCACTCATGACGGTGATACTGCCATGAATATCAATCTCTGGATAGAAGAACTGGCGAATATTTTCAGTAGCAGCAGTAAAAGTAGCAGCCCCACTCAGTTTAAAATTAATTCGGTGGAGTTGAGAAACTCCGAAATCTTTATCGTAAATGAAATCACCGATGCGATCACCAAAGGCCTAGATTACGGTAGGCTACGCTTTTCTGATATCACCTTGAACGCAAGCGATTTCTACTTAGACGGGTCTGAGATTGGAGCTGATATAAAAATGCTGACAGGCACAGAACTCACTTCAGGTTTTGAGATTATGGAGCTCAAAACTGATTTGACTTATGGGGTAGAATTTCTGGAGTTTGATAAGCTAAGTTTAAAGTCTGCCAATAGCCATATCAAAAACTTCCTTCGGTTTGAATACGCTACCCCTGCAGCATTTACCAATTTTGTAGGAGAGGTAGTAATTATCACCAATTTAGAAGAAACCAAGCTTGACCTGGGAGATCTCAAACTTTTTGCTCCCTTGCTTCCCGATATTAAGGATGAAATCTATCTATCGGGCAAAGTAGCCGGGCCATTATCCGATATTAGGTCAGAAGAACTACTGATTAGAATTGGAGAAAAAACGGCGATTTTCGGTGCCTTCAAGCTAGATGGGCTTCCAGATATCAACGATACTTACATCAATCTTTCACTAAAAAACTCTACAATTTATTCCAAAGATCTTGCTCCCTATTTACCCCTTAACTTATCCCAGCAAATCAATAAATTCAACACAATACGTCTTACAGCAGATTTCGCTGGCTACTTGCACAGGTTCGATACCAATGGAGAGTTTAAAACATCCATAGGAGATATTGCAGGCAGAGTGAGTTTTGATATGGTCGATGGGCTCCCCACTACCGTTTCTAATATTACCACGAGGAATCTTGACTTGGGAATAATCGCAGAAGACAGAGAATTATTGCAGAAGGTAAGTCTAAAAGGTCATGTAAATACAACGGGCAATTCTATCGACAACCTATTGATCAATGTGAATGCAGATGTCACAAGATTTGGCTTCAAAAACTACATATATACCAACATTAAAACCGATGCCACTTACGGCAGGGATCTATTTAAGGGAAATCTGACTATAAATGACCCAAACTTTAAAATCAATGCAAACGGAGAGCTAAATCTCCGTGAATCCACCGATTCTGTACGGATGAGTTTGCAAATTGACACGGCATTTTTAGATCGGTTGCACCTCACAGAGAAGGCTACTTTTATCAGCGGCAATCTATACATCGATGTAAAAGGTATAGAGCTGGACGATATTCAGGGGATAGCGCGATTCCGCAATATTGAAGTAGGCTATGAGGATAGGTTTTTGGAGGTGGGTAATTTCAATTTCCAATCGCTTTTTGCCGGTGGTACTCGTACTATGTCAATTAATTCTGACTACCTAGTTGCAGCTGCTTCAGGTCAATTTAACCTAGAGCAAATGGGGAGAGATTTGGATATACTTCTCCAGCAGTATATCGCCATTATCCTAAATGAAGAGCAACCCATCGCAGATCTCGAGAGGAATTTCTCTGAGATATACAGTCTTGATCTCAACCTTCGGCTGATCAATATCAATCCGATCGTTCAACTTGTGGAGCCTGATCTCAGTTTCTCACAAAATATGGTATTGGAAGGCGCCTTCTATCAAACAAAGGAAAATACTGTCTTTAACTTTTTCACCAGTATAGATACGCTTAAATTTAAAAACCACTCAGCCCAAAATATCAATATTGATTTCAACACTTCCAAGCTCATCAATAGCCCAGATATCTTGGCCTCTTTCTACGTTTATTCTAAATCTCAGGAAATAGGAAAATCCCTTCAGTTTACCAATTTTGGTTTTGAGGCGATTTGGGATAAAGATCAGATGGATATGGACTTCACGCTAGATCAAGACTCGACACAAAGCGCTGCCAGAGTCAAAGCCACGGCTCGCTTTTCCTCCCAAAATACCCAACTCGCTTTTGATCCATCTTCATTAAAAGTACTGGATCGCGAATGGAAATTTGACTCTCTCAACCTGATCACTATCACCCCAGGGTTAATTCAGGTGGACAGCTTGAAACTTTTCAATGAAAATCAATTCATCTCTCTCCAAGGAAAAGCCAGCAGCGAGCCAGATGACCAGCTGAACCTGACGGTCAACAATGTAAATATTGATCTTCTCAACACACTTTTTCCTCAAGACTTTGACGGCACGGCCAATGGCTTCATTTCTGTTGATCATCTGTTTGACAATTCATTGATGCGGGGAGAATTCACCCTAAGCAAGCTAGCCATCAATCGGTTTCCTATAGGGGATATGAGCGCCAGCGCCACCCTGGACTTGGACAGATTGCAAGTCTCACTTACTAATGTCAGTCAAGGCAAGGAGACAATTAATCTTAACGGATATATGCTAGTGGAAAACCAAGAATTGACTATGCAGGCCTCTCTAAACGACGCAAGCTTAGTAATTCTTGAACCGTTTTTATCCAATTACTTGTCTGATATGGGAGGTACCGTTTCCGGTAAAATGGACTTGAGAGGCACGATGGCTGATCCTCGTATCGAAGGCACAGGAAGGCTGAAGGATGGGAGATTGACTGTAAACTACCTTAAAACCACCTATTTTCTCAATGGAAACATTCTTTTCAGACCTTCTCAAGTCAGTTTTCAGCAGATAGAAATGAAGGATCTTTTTGGCAATCAAGCTACACTCACCGGCGGTATCTATCATCAGGGATTTAAAAATATCCGATTGAATATCAGAGCCAACCTCAATAATCTTCAAGTAATGAATACCACGGATGAGGACAATGAGACCTTCTATGGAACGGCCTTCGTGACTGGGACGGCTGAGGTAATAGGCACTACCAAAAACCTGGATATCAATGCCAGAGCAACCAGTCAGCCCAACACAAGAATCTATATCCCTTTGAGCAGTAATAATACCCAAGCTCAGGAGGATTTCATTCACATGATTAACATCCAGGACACCGTACGCATCCAGCAAATTGCAGAAGAAATCAATCGACTGGAAATAGAAAATGTACGGATGAATTTCGTGCTGGACATCACACCCGATGCCTATGCAGAGATCATCATAGATCCTCGCACAGAGGAAGGAATATCCGGGCGAGGCCGAGGTATCTTGACAATGAACATAGATACTCAGGGGAATTTCACCCTAAACGGCACCTACGAAATCACCGAAGGCATGTACAATTTCTCGCTTTATAATGTGGTGAAAAAACAATTCAGCATCAAGCCGGGTGGTCGAATCACCTGGTATGGAGACCCATATACCGGAATAATGGACATTTCGGCAGAATATACAGAAAGCGTATCCTTACAGCCACTGCTAGCATCTACTGTGTCCACCGACAATCAAAGCTCTACCTCCAGCCGCAGATACCCTGTCAAAGTGCTATTAAACCTAGATGGTGAGCTACTCTCTCCAGACATTACTTTTGGATTTGACTTTACCGAATTCCCGTCCAGCGGAAATACCCAGACGACCATTTCCTCTTTCCAAAATAAAATCGCGAATGATGAACAGGAGATGAATCGGCAGGTTTTCTCCGTGATTATGACTCGATCATTTTCACCGGAAGGTCAATTCTCGGGCGTGTCCAATATTTCATCCAGCTTGGGTCAGTTGCTATCTTCTCAGCTGAATAGCTTCCTTGGTCAGGTAGATAAAAATCTGGAAGTAGATCTGGATGTAGCCAGCTTGGATCAAAATGCATTGGAAACTTTCCAGCTCAGTGTGGCATATACGTTCCTAGATGGTCGTCTTCGTGTATCTAGAGATGGTGGATTTACGAATAATCAAGGTAATGCTAGCGCCTCCTCCATCATCGGTGATTGGCAGGCAGAATACATGCTTACTGAAGACGGGGTTTATAGAATCCGGATTTTCAATCGCAACAATTTCAATACGTTTACCTCGCTTTCTCTTTCCAAAAACGTATCAACATACGGTGTTGCAGTATCTCAAAGTGTTTCATTCAATTCTTTTTCTGAGCTTTTCAACAAAATAACTAGGAAGAAAAAAGAGAAATCAATCCTCAACGATCAAGATGATTTCTTGCGCTATCAATTTGAAAATAAGGAGGAATGGAAACCAATCCCACTGGACAATATTGAAGAAAAGCTGGACTCTTTGGATAAAGAACGAAGAGTACGATTATTGAATGACGGAGGTTTTTAAAACAATTATAAACACATGAAAAAAGTAAGCATTTTTTGGTTTCGGAGAGACCTCAGATTGGAAGATAATCACGGCCTTTACCAGGCGCTTAACCAAAATGAAAACATCTTACCTCTTTTCATTTTTGACAAAAACATACTCGATAAGCTAGATAATAAGAAGGATGCCAGAGTGGAATTTATCCACGATCAAATCAGCCAGATTCATCAGGAATTAGACAAAAAAGGAGCATCGGTTTTGGTCAAATACGGAGATCCTGAAGCCATTTATAAGCAGCTTCTAAGTGATTATTCTATTCAAACGGTATATACCAATCGGGACTATGAGCCCTACGCCAAAAGCCGTGACGAAAAGATTAAATTACTCTTGGCAGGCGAGCAAATCCCATTTCACACCTATAAAGATCAACTAATCTTCGAGCCAGGAGAAATCCTGAATGGCTCGGGGGAATTCTACAAGGTCTATACTCCGTTTAGTAAGGTTTGGCTGAGCAAATTTGACCCCGAAAAACTCGAAGTGTTTAAACCCATCCAATGGAAAAATTTGCTTCAGACATCTGCTCTGGAACTTCCTACTTTAAAGGATATTGGCTTTGCAAAAAGTAACATACCAATTCCATCCAAAACCACAGATGAGAAAATCATTTCACACTACAGTGAAACTCGTGATTTCCCTGCTGAAAATGCCACTTCAAGACTGGGGATTCATTTGCGCTTTGGAACCATCTCCATCCGAAAACTTGCCCTAAAAGCATCAGAACTCAATGCTACTTTCCTGAATGAATTGATCTGGCGGGAGTTTTATATGATGATTTTGGCCTTCAATCCAGGCGTGGTTGATAAGGCTTTCAAGCCTGCTTATGATCGAATTCCGTGGAGAAATAACGAAGAAGAATTTGCCGCATGGTGTGAAGGCAACACGGGCTACCCTATCGTAGATGCGGGTATGAGAGAACTGAATGCCACTGGCTACATGCACAACCGTGTGCGGATGGTGGTAGCATCTTTTCTCACCAAACACCTACTGATCGATTGGCGATGGGGCGAAGCTTATTTTGCAGAGAAGCTGCTAGACTACGAATTGGCTTCAAATAATGGTGGCTGGCAATGGGCAGCAGGCACTGGGACAGATGCCCAGCCTTACTTTCGCGTGTTCAATCCTACTTCTCAGCAAGAGAAATTTGACAAGGACTGGAAGTACATCAAAAAATGGATTCCTGAAATAAACTCAGATAAGTACCCAAAACCGATAGTAGATCATAAATTTGCAAGGCAACGTGCAATCGACACCTACAAATCAGCCCTGAATCAATGAATATCGGAGACCGAGTAAGACTACTTCACGGAAAGGAAGAAGGAATCATCCGCAAAATTTCCTCTAGTGGTAGAATACAGATAGAAATCGAGGATGGATTTATTATCCCTGCTTTGAAATCAGAATTGGTGCTAATTCACGAATCTGAAAAGAAGCACTTTGGCGAAAAGCCAGTAGATGAGACGGAAATCGACACCCCCCTTCCTATTTCTGGACCAAAAGACCAGGGGCTTTACCTCGCTTTTGTTCCCATCAATGATCAAAGTCTCAGCCTTTATATCATCAACGACAGCCGTCAGGCTTATCTGGCACATGCTTCGGAAGTGTTTGGTGACAATCATCGTACCTTGCTCGCTGATACTCTAAAGCCTGGTGATGCCAAGAAATTTGATGATCGACTGCTGAAGGAAATGGACGAATGGCCAGCATTTTTGCTGCGCTTTATCCCAATTCACAATCAATTGGAAAAGGCAATTCCAGCTTTTGAGCGTCAGCTTAAGATGAAGCCCACGCAGTTTTTCAAACATCTCAGCAAGGCCCCACGGCTGGATAAAACGGCATACATTTTCGGCTTAGAACAAACTACCAAAGAGCTGGACATTCGGGCACTGAATCAGGATCTGGATGAAATCAGGCCAAAATCTGAAACTCCAAAAACTCCAAAACCTGCCAGATCTATAGACTTACACATCGAGAAATTGGTAACTGATTCCAAAGGAATGAGCAATTCGGAAATGCTCCGAGTGCAATTGGATACTTTTGATAGAAATCTGGATCAGGCTATCGCTTCGGGAATGGATGAGATCACTTTTATCCACGGCATCGGCAACGGCGTGCTTCGCAAAGAAATTCACAAGCGCCTCAGTCAACTCCAAAATATTAAGTACTTTCAGGATACTCAAAAAGATCAGTGGGGCTACGGTGCTACCTTGGTCAGAATCTCCTAATCTATGCAGGCAAAGGTATCCCCTGTCTTTCAGCTTTTTGAATCGCAGCACCAAGAAGCTAAGGCACTTTTCTTGGTTTTGGGTAAGCAGATCAAGTCAAAGAAGGCCATAGAGCTTCTTGGTAAAATGCACTTTCTGGAGCTTTATGCTGATTTAATGGCAAAGGTTCACTTTGAAATTGAAGGCTTAAATTTCAATATTTTCTCAGATTTCAAACTGATGAAGAGTAGCCTGCGCAATATCCATCACTTCAAACTCGCTGAAAAAAGCCTAAATCATCGCGAACTAGAATTAGACATCAAATACAACGGCTATCGTATTCATCTGGACAAATACAAAAAGAAACTCTACACAGAAGCTTTTGACCTGATCGTGAGTACCACCCTGAAAAGTTGGGATGAATTTCATCAGAAAGCCATGAATGCAAGTCGTGGCATAAAAGCACTGACGATTAATACAGCAGTAAATCAGATTGTGCAGGAAGAGCTGGAGTTTTTCACTCTTGACCACAAAGGTAGCATGGACAGCAAAGCCTTGAAAGATACTTTTGAAGGCTTACGCACGATTATCATGTTGGAAAACACCCTTATCCACATGGGATTCAACTCTATATTTGTGACAGGGATACACGAGGAAATCGAAGCTTTGAAAAACAATCTGAAACCATGGTATTCCAATCACCTGTCGCTCCAGTCGTTGACACATTTCCTGGGTACCAAGCAGGAAGTTTCCAAAAAGTACCTGGATTGGGCCAAAGAGCTCAAAATAGAAAAGAAACTCCTCTCAGCCCAAGCAGAGAAACAAGCACATCAGTTATTTGATAAGATTTTGGGTTAAGTTTCTGACCCTAAGAATTAATCTAATCACCACTAGACAAGAAGCTTGAAAAGAGGTCGAACAAAATTCGGGGAAATACTTTGCCAACAAGAAGATCGCAAAACCGAGTATGAAATTTTATTCACCGGAAAATGAAAAAGCAGTGTGGGAGTACTGTAAACTAATAACTCAACCCTATTTGGACTAAAAGTGTGGAAAGGACAGCCCTTCACCCAAAGCCCAGCAGCAAGTACATCATTCGTTTGATAAGATAAGCTCAAAAATCAATTCTAATTTTTTTAGAACACGTATAAGAGACTTATATTATACACGTGTGGTATTTTTTATTAAATTTGAAAAAAAGGCTTATGAATACTAAACTCACATTAACCATTGAACGAGATGTAATTCAAAAAGCTAAGGAATACGCAAAAGAGAAAAACCGTAGCCTTTCTGATATCATTGAAAATTACTTGAAAAGTCTTACTCAAGAAAACAGGGAGGAGAACAAATCTAAACTTACACCTATTGTCAAATCTCTGAAGGGCTCTTTTAAAATACCCGAAGACTTTGATTACAAAGAAGAGTTGAAAAAAATCCTTCAAGAAAAGCACCTATAAATGGACAAGATACTCATTGACTCAGATGTTATTTTGGATTTTTTCTTTGATCGCCAACCATTCGTTGACTTTGCAACACAGATTTTTCTTCGCTGCGAAACAAAGGAAATATTAGGTTTCACCACCCCAGTCATCATTTGCAATGTCTATTACCTACTAAGCAAAACTGCCAAACATGAGGTAATTATTGAAAAGCTAAAACAGCTTTTAAGCATTATCGGGATTGCCACGATGAACAAGGATGTCGTGATAGCCGCTTTAAACTCAAAGTTTAAAGATTTCGAAGATGCATTGCAAAGTTGCGCAGCGCAAAATCAGGGAGATATTTCGATCATACTGACTAGAAATATAAAAGATTATAAGAAAAGTGAATTAGCGATATTATCACCGGAGATGTATCTAAATAGGTAAAGGAGTAAATAATCATTAATTTTTCTCAGTCAACTAAAAATTAATTACTGATATAGCATTTCCGAAATTGCATATAGGTTTTCTTAACTCATATTTTAACATTAATATTTAAACACCGTTTTTTACAAATATAAAAACTTATTAATAGCTGCTCTTTTTTTCAAATCGACTTAGTACAACCTACTCCTAATCCAGTAAAAACCCCAAAATATCTCTTAGCTTAGCATTCTTCACAAACTTCTCAAACCTATGGAAACAGCGCACAAAACCACTTTTCAGTTTATCAGCGAACCTTCAGACATCAATTTCGGCGGTAAGGTACACGGCGGAGTGGTGATGAAGTGGATTGACCAGGCAGCTTATACTTGTGCGCGTACCTGGTCTGAAACTTATTGCGTGACCGTCTATGTGGGTGGTATCCGTTTCTATAAGCCAATCAATATCGGCGAAGTGATCAAAGTTGATTCCACGGTGATCTACACAGGAAGCTCCAGCATCCACATCATGGTGGAAGTTTACTCCCGTGATTTTTCCCAAAGAGAATTTGAGAAAAAGACTCATTGCATCATCATTTTCGTGTCAGTAGATGAAAACGGATCTCCTAAAAAAGTGAAGCCTTGGATCCCCCAAACCGATCAGGAGAAAAAACTAGAGGAATACGCTACCAAATTAAAAGCCCTCCGAGAAAATATCCATAACGAGATGAAACCATTTTTCAATGAGTAATTGGAAAGCCGTGAATTGCGAGTAGAAAAAGTGTAAGGTAAAAGGTGGTAAGCAGTGAGTTTGCATGAAAATAAAACTCGCGCACGCTGCGCCTACCTCCGCGTTCATTTTGCTTCGACTGAGCCCACCTGCCTACCTTCGGACAGTCACATTAACGGCGTGGTATAAATCACAAAACCTGACGAAAGTCAGTCCAGATACTGAGCACTTGCAGACTATAGGGAGACCGATTAACCTACTTTTACTTTTTCAAATAAGCAGTACATTTTCCCTAGACATCTATGAATTCTCTATCACCAGCACATACTTTCCATATCCCAGTGATGGGACTTGGATATACGGTAGATACTCCGATCAAAGTGGCCAAATATGGTATTTCAAGCGTGATTTCTATCATGGATGACCATCTAATGGAAGCCATGCGCAGAATCTACTCGAAAAAATACGTGCGAGAATTCATCCCAATCTTGGATACTGAGGAGGATTATCGGGCAAAGCGAATCACTGCTTACCTTGATTTGACCCAATCCATCGTAGAAGAGCAATTTAATAAACTGATCAATGAAGATTGGGCTACAAATACAGAATTTCAAAAATATCTTAGCCTTCTCCCTGAAAATACAGTTGTTCGGGAGCTTTTTGAAAAGCTCGAAACTGCCTCAGAATCCGAGAAATTTCAACTCAAAGAGGAATTCAAATCCATGATGGATATAGGTGCTGTTGACGTGAACATCATGACAAAAGTGGACAAAATTAACAGTGATAAATCTGGCAATGAATTACCCCGGGAATATTCGGATGCCTTATCGGCATTGCGAGGCTTCGCCAAAAGTATGGTCAAGGGTTCTGTGGTATTTTCGGCCGGAATGAATCCGGCATTGTACAGCTATGCCGAGCAGTTCTCAGAATTTTTCCCAAATCAATTCGGTGAATTCCCGAAGGGAATTATCCTAAAAGTGAGCGATTATAGGTCAGCTTTAATACAAGGAAAATTCTTGGCGAAGAAAGGACTTTGGGTTTCAGAATTCAGAATTGAGTCTGGTCTGAACTGCGGTGGACATGCTTTTGCCACCGATGGATTTCTGATAGGACCAATTTTGGAAGAGTTCAAAAACAACAGAAACGAGCTTTTTCAAACACTCTTTGAAACTTGCCAAAATGCACTGCAACAGAAAGGTATTTTCACACTTTCCAAAAGCCCTACTTTCAAGATAACTTACCAAGGTGGGATAGGTACGGCGAGCGAAGACAGCTTCTTACGTGAGTACTATGAGCTCGATGGGACTGGCTGGGGAAGTCCTTTTCTTCTCGTACCAGAAGCCACTTCAGTAGATGATGACACATTGGATCGCTTGCTGAAAGCAAAGAAATCCGACTTCTATCTCAGCCATGCTTCCCCACTGGGCGTGCCTTTCAATAACCTACGCACTTCCTCTGGTGAAGAGCAGCGCTTAGCCAGAATAGAGAAAAATCGCCCTGGAAGTCCCTGCTACAAGAAGTTCCTTTCCAACAATACCGAGTTTACAGACAAGCCGATTTGCACCGCTTCCAGACAATACCAAGACCTCAAAGCAAAACAACTGGTGGCAGGGGAAATTGACGCTGAGGAAATGGAAAAAGTTAGGGCTAAAGACTGTCTTTGTGAAGGTCTAAGTGCTCCGGCGATTTTGGCAGCAGGAGAAACGCCAAGACGAAACCTCACTGCGGTCACCATTTGCCCTGGCCCGAATTTAGCTTATTTCAAAGGTACATTTTCCCTCAAAGAAATGGCAGATCATATCTATGGCAAGTTCTCTCTAAAAGTGGATATTGAGAGACCGCACGTATTTGTGAAGGAATTACAGCTGTATGTGACATATTTGAAGAAGGAATTTGAAACTAAGGTCACTGAGAAAGTAGCTAAACAAGAGGCGTATTTAGAGAAATTTAGAGTTAACCTGATCCAAGGAGTAGAATACTACCAGGAGTTAATCGATAAAGTGGAGGTAGATTCAAGCGTAATTCTTGAAAAAATGGCAGAGCAGTTTTCAAAGATTAAAAGTGAAATAGAACACTTATGTAAGCCTCTAGAAGCTAGCATGACCTAAGTGATCAAACTAGTTCTAGAACATTTGTAACCCAAGAAACCAAAAAGAGCTGAGTACTATTCCAGCCAATTATCTCCTAGTCTGCGATCACAGAAGGAAAACGCGTTCAGCTTACTTTTTGGCAAAAAATGGTTCAAAATCAACACTACAATGCAGTCTAAAAACTACGACATTCATTTCAGATAGCGGAAGAGTTTATCCTTAGCTACTAGATTTTCCTTATTTTCGGAAGGCTCATTTGCATCAAGTAACTCTTGTTTTTGATCTGTAGTAAGGTCGCTCCACATATCCACAGACGTATCATCCTTTCTTCTGGAAAGAAATTCAAATAATGATTCCAGAAGTTTCTAATTCTGTATGTCCTCCACTAGTTTGGTGATATGTGATTTTAATCCGACCGTTGACATAGCTGTATGTATAGAAAAGTAGTAGAAATGTTAATCTAACTAAGACAGAAAGATTCCAAGTTCTACGCTACTCTGATTTAAGAATGGCAGCAGGATTAGCCTTCAGTATTTTCCAAATCTGAGAACCGACTGTTCCAGCGATTACCAGTAGTAAAATCATTAACCCTAAGCCAATTGGAACTATACCTACTCCTGAATGGAAAGCAAAGAAGCTGTCTAAGAATTTGGAAATAATCAGCATAGAAAATGCCCCTCCTAGCACCGAAGCAATCCCCCAAATTATCAGATATCGCTTTAGCAACTTCACAGACAAATCCCCCATATTGGCTCCAAAAACCTTCCTTACACAGAAATCCTTCAGACGTGAGCTCATATTCAGCGACACCAAGCCAAACAACCCCAATGCAGCCAGAACCACAGCAAGTATAGCTGAGAACAGGATAATAGTACTTACTCCTTGTGCATCTTTTGCCTCTCGGTTAAATACTTCTGTCTGCAACCCCCCTGTAAACAATCCTCTTGGGACAGTTTCATGCCAGATTTTTTTGACGGCTTCCATAGATGAGGAAGCTGTCCCCGCACTCATTTTTAAGGTAAGGTAGTTGAAAGTAGTGTCCTGAGAAGCCCTAATCACCATAGGATCAATTGCTTGTTGGAAGAAAAGGGTGTGAAAATCCTCCACCACTCCTACTACAGTATAGCTCGAACTATCCAATACGATCTTTTTCTGTACAGGAAACTCCAAGCCAAGCCTATCCAGAAAAGTCTGATTTACAATGACTGCCTCTTGCGTATCCGAAATCAGTGCTGGATTAAACATTCGGCCTTCTTTCAGTTGCAAATCCATCATCTCTGGGTAAGTAGCTTCTGCATTTAGCAGCATGATTTCATACTTTTCCTCTTCATAAACCAACTCTTCTTCGCGGACCCAACTGCCTATGTAATCCTGACTTCCACTGATTTCATTGACAGATGCAAGCGCTGAAAGTTTGTTTTTGAGAGGCAAGTAATCCTCCGAGCTAGGTACATTCACAAAAATCTTATCCCCATTGTCATATCCCCAGTCCCTATTTGCATTGACGTAATTGGTCTGGACAAAAGCAACTCCAGCAACGATACTGATGATCGCAAGGGTAAACTGGAAAGTCAGCAATACGCTGGTGAAGACACTTTTGCTACCGATCTTTTGATTGCCTTTAAGGATATTGATTGGCCTGAACGAGGATACATAAATCGCAGGATACAATCCGGAAATTAGGGTGATAAATACCAGCATTGATCCCAAAAACATCCAGACATACTTATCATTAAGTAAATCAATTTTGAGGTTTTTAGAAGCAATATCGTTGAATCCCGGAAGGAAAATAAAACCGGCTAAAAGACATCCCAGCAAAATGGCAAAAAAACAAACTATCAGGTTTTCGCTCAGAAATTGAAACACAAGCTGGCTTCTCCTACTCCCGATTACCTTACGCACCCCAATTTCTTTCAGCCTTCTCGAAGCCATCAAGACAGATATATTGATGTAGTTAAATATTGCCAAAACCAGAATAAACAGTCCTATAGCCCCCAGAAGAATTTGTGGCGCCAATCCCAAAAAATCTCTAACTCCATTTTCAATTTCACCTATTTTATAAACTAAATCCGTGTAGGCTACTACTTCCAACTTTTGGTAAGGCTTCTCAGGATTGATCTGGTTTTGTTGCTTTTTCAGTGCGGCTAAGCCGGAGTTCAGTACGCTTGGATTGGTTCCTTTTTCCAATTGGACAAACGTCCACAACTCTGAATTCCAAGCATCTTTAAGAGGCAGATCAGCAGTAGAATTTGGATGTGTAGAAATATTAGCCAAAAGATCAAAGTTGAACATATCCATATCTTTCAGATCGGCCAAGACACCACCTACTTTATAGAGTTTTTCTTGCCCATTGACCACCAAAGAAAGTTCCTGACCTATAGGATGCGTATCTCCAAAAAGCTTGTCAGATAGCCCTTTCGTCAAAATCACCTGATTTGGCTCCCTCAATGCGCCCGGATAGCCGTAATCCATCCGGTAAACAAACATGTCCATAAATGCAGGATCTACAAATAAGGAACGCTGCCTGTAGCTCTCATTATTTTGGATCAAAATGGGGAACTCCCTAGAGACTCGTGTATGCTTTTTCACCTGACTTAATTCCTCAGGGATAAGCTCAGAAATCGGTTCTGCAACAGATCCATACGTTACCAAACCATTTTCTCCTTCGGCAGTATAGGTCAGCTGATAGATCTCATTCTTATTCGGTTGAAGCATACCCTTGAACCAAATCTGAGCAATAAACAAGTAGGCCACCATACAACAACCCACAGCACAGGCCAATCCAAACATAGAAATGAACGTCGTACCTTTTTGCTTAACGAGATTTCTCCAGCCGATTTTAAAATAGTTCTTTACCATAGCTCCTTGATTAAATGACTGATAAGTGGCTCTTGTACGTCTGATATTGCCCCATCTGAAAAAACTGAGCACATGGATAAAAAATCGGAACTTCGCATATCCTAATCCCCGCTCGGCTAAATTGAGGTGGAAAAGCTCATAGGCATCACCCTGTATCTGCTCCAATCGATCTGGATTGCAGTAGAATTCCAGGAAGCGATCCGGCCATTTGGGAGGGTAATGTTTGAATTTAGTATCCATGGGAAAAATCCAAAGCCAATGGAGGAAGCTGGTCGAAAAGCTTATTTCTCAGGTTTTTGACTTCTTCGATAGCCGATCTGCCTGTAGCCGAAAGTGTAAATAGCCTTTTTCGCCTTCCACCCCTCTCTTCGGTAGCACCGCCCATATAAGACTTCAAATATCCCTTTTCTTCCAGTCGGTTCAAAACCGTATGTATCGCCGAGATATTGACTTTTCTGCCCGTTTGATTTTTGATCTCTTCCAGTACAGCGACTCCATAGGCTTCCTGATCCAAGATCCCTACTGTCAGCAAAACCAATTCTTCCAATTCACCCAAATGGTAGCCTTTCATATGATTATAATTTGTTTTTTAAAGGTCATAACCTGTCCCGTGACGAAGGAAACGGGATAGCCTGTCCCGTCCGCCGCGGCGGATCGGGAGAATCTCGCACGGTGCATAATCATCCCTCTGTGTGTGACTCTTGAATCATGCCTACCTGTATTCTAAGGACCGGAGGCAGGCTCGATTTCATAAATGCCTCCTATTTTATTTACAAAAGTAAATGTAATACATTACTTTCATATTTGTAGAATAAATTTGGGTAAAAAATTTCGGGCGATTTTCACTCAATAATTAACTATATACTAGGACATCACAAACTAGAATGGCGATGATTTGGACTTACAGTTTTTTTTCAAAAGGTTAAATCATAAGCCGTGCTCTCCGTGAAAAGCTCTATGACCTTTGTGGTAAAAAAGACTATTCAATCCTCGTAAGAATCTGGTTTTCCTGATCTAACACTACTTTCAAATCGGCATAGCTCAGATCTTGAACAGCAATTTCCTGATCGATCGCCAAAGAAGCCGCAGCAGCTGCGGATTGACCCAAAATCATAAACACGGGTTCCATACGAATAGAACCAAAAGCGGTATGAGAACTGGACACGCATACTGGCACAAGCAGATTGGTGCATTCTTCTTCTTTGGGTAAAAGCGTTCCGAGGGAAATTGAATAGGGATTTTCTGGGTGAACGCCTATGTCACCTTCATTCTGCACAAAGCCATCTTCTGTCACGAATCGCTGGGTATTGTGAGAATCCAAAGAATATGACCCCATCCCGACAGGCTCAGGAACTGTTTTGGCTCCAAGCACATCGTGCTCCGTCATCACGTAAGCGCCTATCATCCGTCTGGCTTCACGCACATAGATTTGATGAGGCCAGTTTCCATTATCTACAAACTCATCCTTTGCCAGTCCCCATTGTGCCATCTCATCATGAACTTCTTGAGGCACTTTTGCATCATTTGCCAAATAGTACAGCAGACCTTGCTGATAGTCCATGTGTTCTTGTAAGATGTGCTTTCGCTCTTCATAGCTGGCTTCTGGATAAGTATAATTCTTCCCGATGTAATCCGTAGAAAAAGGCCCGTGATTATTAGTGTCTGTTTTCAGATTTGGGATCGGGTCAAACTTCTCAAATGTTTCATCCCAGCCAGCAGCATACACTCTTGCAAGCAGTTCATAGCGAGCTGGGTTGTAGTTTTGTGGCTTCGCAAAAGGAACGCGATTGTCAGGATGGCGGCTAAGTGCCATTCTATAGTTATAAGCCTGAATCCTGCTATCTCCATCTCCATTCTCACCTGAAGGATCAGCCGAAATCTCTTGCAACAATCCGCTGGTGGAATCACCGGCAATTACATAAGGGCTAATATCATTTTGGAAATAATGCCTGTGCTGATAAACACCAATTTGCACACCGTTCCACTTTTCTCCATAAACGGAATTTGCTTCTCGTCCCACATGATAGCTCACACCCGCAGCAGCCATGAGATCTCCTTCGTAGGTAGCATCAATAAATACTTTGCCGCTGTAGGTTTTGCCTGATAGCGTCTTAATCTGCGTGATTTGACTATTCTCTTTAGTCACCCCAGCTTCCCGATCCAGCCATTCATCCCGGTGGATTACTAATTCATTCTCTCGGGCAAAATCTTCAAACACCTGCTCCGCCACATGCGGTTCAAAAATCCACATGGTTCTATTCTCCCCGTCCATTGCCGGTGTACCTTGACCCTTATTGCCATATTCCTCTTTCTTTTGCCACTTCCAGGCAGAATCAGTCTGATAATGCATGAACACGCGATGATAAAACTCACGTGCCAAACCACCGATTACAGACTTATTCCCTGTATCGGTATAACCCAATCCACCGGAAGACAATCCTCCCAAATGGGTATCCGGCGAAACGACAATAACTGATTTCCCCATCTTTTTGGCCTGAACGGCCGCAGTGATGGCTGCAGAAGTCCCTCCATAGATAATCAGATCTGCTTGGTAGTCGGAAGTGCTTTTGGGCTCACAGCCAAAGATTAATAGAAGGATAATTAGACTTGAGAAAAATTTCATAGTGAATAACTTATCTTGGTAGCTGATTTATTGATAGAATGATAACTACTTTCAAAATAAACTATTTTATCCAAGTCTGCTAACTAACCCACTTTCTCATGTCAATTCATACCATCCTTGGTGCCAATGGCAACATAGCCAAAATCGTCTCTGCAGAACTCGCCCGGTCAGGGATATCAGTCCGGCAGTTCAGCAGAACCCCCAAAAAAGTAAATACATCAGATGAGCTGGTATCTGGCGACTTGTTGGATGCTACTGCTGTGTCTCAGGCAGTAAAAGGATCAGAAGTAGTATTTCTATTGGCTGGGATTCAATACAAATCTACTGTCTGGGAGAGAGACTGGCCTATCATCATGAAAAATACATTGGACGCTTGCATTGCCCATGGAGCCAAGTTGGTGTTCTTCGACAACATGTACGCTTGTGATCCATCCCAAGTCAGCCATATCACCGAAGAAACCCCGCTCAACCCCCAAAGCCGAAAAGGGAAAGTCAGAAAGCAGATTTTGGATATGCTATGGGCAGAGGTGAAAAGTAGAAAAATTTCCGCTATTGTAGCCAGAGCCCCTGATTTCTATGGACCAGACGCAAACAATTCCGTGTTGGATGAACTGGTAATCAAAAAAATGAAAGCAGGGAAAAACGCTCAATGGCTCTATTCCGGAGATAAAAAGCATTCCTTCATCTATATTCCCGATGCAGGAAAAGCGACGGCTTTTTTAGCCTTGCAGGAAGATGCATGGAATCAAACCTGGAATCTCCCTACAGATCCTTCATACCCTAAGGGAAAAGAAATCGTGGAAATGATTAATCAACAACTAGGTACTAAACATAAACTGCAAGTGATGCCGGCTTGGTTGGTTAGTTTCCTTGGACTTTTCATGCCTGTGATGAAAGAAATCGCAGAACTTCGCTATCAGTCGGATTCAGACTATTGTTTTGATTCTTCCAAGATTGAAAAAGCCTACGGACTAAAGCCTACAAAAATGAATGTAGGGTTAGGCGTTTGTTTGAAAGCATAAGTCTACTTTTCAGTCAATTTCAACTTATAAAGTATAATCCCATCATCTTCTGTCTCGGATAAACCGGCGACTTTGGACACGACCAATTCTCCCTCGTTATTGACCACCATCGGGTAATTGCTTGTGCTGGGAAATGGAATATTTGTAGCCAATTGGTTGAAGTCCTTGTCGAAAATAGCCCCGTAGTTCGGATTCTTTTTCCGCCGTGCGAGCCCACCGTCTGTTGGTGGACCAAGCTCAGTCACCTCTTCTTCTGTGAGCCCCTTGTTATAAACAGCGATGTAGTAATCTCCGGCCACCAAAATATTGGTTAAGTTTCCTGGCCTTTTTTTCTGGTTTTCAGTAAAAAACTGCTCTGCTTTATCTAATGGAACCGGCGTGTAGGACACCCAATCTGGAATAGTCACATCTACAGTTTTCTCATATTCAAACTGATCCCCGACCTTATTGTACACATAGACTTTTGGTTCAAACCACATACTCAGCAGCAACTTATCCTGATCTTTAGTATAAACCGGAATTGGGAATCCGTGAATCTGATCATCCAACAAAGTGGACGTTTCAGGCAGTCTTATCACACCTAATGTGTCCTGAGTCGTTTCATCCAACCAACTGACAATGGGAAGCCTATATAATTTTCCATAAAAGTCCCCTTCATTCATATTCACTGCAAATGTCTCAGGCCAAAGTGCTGGAAAATATGTTTTACCCTGATCTCTAAAAACTCCCAACTTGGGGTAAAACATGAAGATTTGATAATTGTACGGAATAGTGATTTCATTGACCTTAGAAGAATCTTCAAATTGATAGTATCCATTGGTTGGGGTCAAAACTGTGACTTTGCCATCTACATACCCTAATCCCAATGATGTCTCAACGGCGTCTATTCCATCAGGATTGAATTTATTGTGATTCAAAATTTTCCCGGAATCATCCACCTCAAGGTATTCATAATAGGAGTCCGTCGCCATCAAATACTTTTCAGCTTTCGGATTATAATCAAGCAGCATCATTTCACCGAGAAAATCTATCTGCACCGAGTCGGTAATCTCTAGCGTGAATGTTTTCTGAGATGAACTGTTATCAGAATTTCTAGAACAGGAAGAAAACCCAAATGCTGTTGCTGCGAGTAGAATTAAAGTGGTGATGAGCTTCATGGGGAAAATTTAGAATTGAAAATTTAAAAGGGTAATTACATGATTTTCAGAATCATATGTAAAAAAACAAATCAAAGGAGAAATTACAACTGTATAAGATTTTTTAACTAACTCTCCGCATCAAGAAGACCATAAACTCGCTGGTGTAGTGTCGGCACCACCTCCTCTTCAAACCAAGGATTTCTCCTCCTCCACATAAGATTGCGGGGTGAGGGATGGACAAGCGGCATAAACTCGGGCAGGTAAATTTCATAATTCCTTACTGTCTCAGTCAGGGTTTTCTTCCGCCTATTTCCCAAGTAATAATTCTGGGCATATTGGCCTATCAATAAGGTCAATTTTACCTCCGGCATCTCAGCCCTCATTCGCTTATGCCAAGTAGGTGCGCATTCTGGTCGGGGTGGTATATCCCCACCGTTCCCCCTACCTGGATAGCAAAATCCCATCGGCATTATTCCAAAAATCCGCGAGTCATAAAATTGCTCTCGGTCTACTCCCAGCCACCGTCGTAGTTCGTTGCCACTGGCATCATTCCAGGGAATTCCTGTGGCATGGACTTTCGTCCCGGGTGCTTGGCCAACGATCAGAATTTTGCTTTTAGGATGGATAGAAAAAACCGGAAGAGGGCCTAGAGGTAAAAAAATTCTGCACATAGTGCAAGCCTTTGCTTCAACAACTAACCTTTGAAAATTATCCATCCGTTGTCATTTTGTTCATTTGAATACTCATTTTTAATGAAAAAAAAAGGAATGTATTAGTAGGTTGATTATTGTGCTTAATTTAAGTTAAATTAAGAGGCTACTCACCTGAAATACAACAGCTTATTCAAAACAAATCAATGTTAAATTTGGTTAAATCCAATTGACGGCCTTAGTTCGTACTTAGAAGTCTATCTATCACCAATCATTCTCAAATGCCATGAAAAATACACACTTCCTATTTGCCCTCCTCATTTTTATTTGTGCAGGATGCTTTTCCTCCAAAGATTACGTGACAGACTACGACTATAATTATCAGGCTTCTTTCAAAAAGTATAAAACCTTCGCTTTTGTAGTCCCTACAGAAAAAGACACCAGTATGATTTCGCCCGTATTAAGCGCTACTATTGGAGCTAGATTAGGTTCACAAGGATTCAGAGAGCAAGAAAACAAGCCAGACCTCTTGGTGAGTTATAAAATTTTCATGGACTCCATTAGATACCGGGGCTACGTTCAGCCTGAGTTTGACTACTGGCTAAAGCGAGTAGGAACTGTACCTGAAACTGAAGAAGGCGAACTCGACAAAGAGCAGGAAAAAGACGAGACGTATAATCAGGTAAGGTATAGCCAAAACCAGGGAATGCTGGTAATCTATGTGATTGATAGCAAAAGGGGAAACACGATATGGCAGGGATATACCGCAGCCAACTTTGATTCTGACTCTCCAAACTTCCAATCAGATATCACCAGAGCTGCCTATCGAGTCATGAATGAATTCAAAGTTATCAATCGCCTGATGGAATGACAAAGGCAAATTTCTGAGTAAATAGTTAAGCAACTTGTGTAGGCATTCCACAGTTTTTTCAAGCGGCTCCAAAATCTATTTGGAGCCGCTTTTTTTTATAATACATGGCTCACAGGCATTCATTCATTCCTTTAGAGGGTATTCAAGCGAAATCTAAATGAATTCCCAGTTGTGGCAATTGCTTTGAAATGATTGATTCAAATACAAAGAAATTAACTATGAAAAAATCACTAATTGTTACAGGACTTTTGAGCGCCACTGTGATGGTCTCATGTGTTTCTAAGAAAAAATACACCGAGCTAGAAAGCAATCTTTTTAGAACCCAAACTGAACTGGCTACCACGGCGCAAGAAAAAGCTGAATTGGAAGAGAAAATGCAAATCATCGAGAATAGAGTTGCTGAGTACAACTCAAGAATCAATTCTCTTCGTGACACCAATGATGCATTGACCATACAAAATGATGGTATGCTCAGCATTGAAGGTGGTACAGTGATGTCCAAAAATTCTAAGGAGAAAATGAAGCAAACGCTTGCGAATGTAGATCAGGCCAAACTTGCTCAAGCAAAAACTTTGGAAGATTCAGTTAATCTTGCGGTAGAATATAACCTGAAGAAAAACATCACTGAAACTACCTTAGATGGTGAAGAAGATGATGTCAATATTAGCATAGACCAGACAGTAGTGATGATCTCTGTTTCAGACAAACTACTTTTCAATACAGGTAGCTACAGAGTAAATACAAAAGCTGATCCTTTGCTACAGAAATTAGCTGAACTGATCAATGCAGAACCTAGCCTTCAAGTGATGATAGAAGGTCATACTGATCCTAGAACTATATCTACTGGAGTAATTCAGGATAACTGGGATCTATCGGTGAAAAGAGCTACAAGTATTGTAAGAAAACTACAAGAGCAATACAACGTGGCACCAGAAAAAATGATCGCTGCAGGTAGAGCTAGCTATATGCCACTTGTGGAAAATGATACTCCTGAAAACATGGCGATCAATAGAAGAACTAGAATCGTTTTGATCCCAGATCTGGACATGTTCTTTGCGATGCTATAATTAAAAAAACCAACAATTTTCTTTAACCACCACAACCTAAAAGTGGCTGTCTCATATTGATTTTCATTATTGGAGACAGCCTTTTTTATTCAATAGAGGCCGATTTCCTGAAATCGGTCTCTATTTTTTTGACTACTGTTTAACTCTTTAGCAATAGG